>NZ_JBVJHZ010000015.1:0-112413 GCF_055586545.1 Glycomyces sp. NPDC050141
TTCGCCCGCCCTGGGGCGCCGGGCCTTTCGGCCCGGCGCCCCGCAGTGTGGAAGGGCTGGCGGCATGACCAGCGGCCGATTAGACCAACCTAAAGGGACATCGCGGCCGCTCGCCGCCTCAGGGTCGTGGCAGGCGGTCAGTAGGCTTGCCGACCGGATCCCTTACGGGTGGAGGCGATGTTGAACGCCTGCCAGTGCGACTGGGAGGATCCGATGTATCCGCCCTTGCCGATTCGCACGAGGACCTCGTGCGCGTGTCGGCTCGACTGGTCTCCCCACACTCCGTCGATGTCCGTTCCCTTGCCCCAGATGTAGCGGCAGCAGGCCTGAACGTGCAGGACCTGAGCGCGGCTATCGCGGTGGAAGGTGGAGTAGCCGGTGCCGGACACGAGGTTGTCGATGTGGATGTGGTTGTGGTGGTCTGAGTTGTAGGGATAGGTAAGCACGTTCTGGAAGTGGTAGTGGAGGCTGGCTGAAGTCGCCCAGTAGCGTTTGCGGTGGGTGCTGAGGGTGCTGCCGGTCGTGTTCCTCCACGAGCCGTAGTTGGCCCAGAACCTCCTCGACAGGCTGCCGTTGACGGTGCTGTAGATGCGGGTCAGGTCGAAACCCCTGCCTTCGTTGTGAGCCGCGCTGTATCGGCCGTCGTAGTGGGCACCGAGGGTCCAGATCCGCATCGGCTTCAGCCAGCTGGTCGGCGTGTTCGTGTACCAGCGATCGAGCCACTGGCCCAGTTCGTCGTGGAAGGACGGCCGGTAACCGAACGAGGTGCGGGCCCCGGTTTCCTCGTAGACCGTCGGCTGTCCCCCGATGCCCGGGTAGCTGCTGATCGTGCCGTGCGCCTCGGCGGCGGACGCGGGCAGGAGGATGCCGGAGGCCGCCGCGACGGCACCTCCCGCTGCGAGGGTGAGGATCCGGCGGCGGTCGAGGCGGCCGGCTGACGGGGTGGGCTCTGTCGAGGCGTTGTTGTCGTCTTCCATGGGAGGGAAGCCTTCCTGTGCCGTTGGGGGGCATCGCGCGGCGCGACAGCAGCAGGAACTGCATGAACCGCTTGCGGTGCAACGGTCGGTGACCGACTCCGTCATTGCATCCAATGCGGCCGTTGGCTACAAGCTTCCGTTGAACTACTTTGAACTCACCCCTGGCGCAGGTGAACTACTTTGAACTCACCCCGGGCGCATCCGCCGCCCCTCGCCAGCGGAGGCCTTCCCCATGAACGCCGACCCTCGCCGATCCGGCACCGACTCCATCGCGAAGCTCTCCCCTTGGCTGGCCGTGCATCTCTCGGACAGCGGCCGGACCGTCGCCGAAGTGGCCGACGAACTCGGTGTGGGCGAGGGGACAGTTCGGTCCTGGCTTGCCGGTCACCGGCCCGACGATGAGAGCGGCAGGTTCGCACACCTCGACACTCCGGCCAAGCTCGGCAGCTGGCTGCGTGCCCGCATTGCGGACTCCGGTTGCAGCGTAAGGCAGATAGCGGAGACAACTGAAGACGTGAGCCGGGTGACGATCTACTACTGGCTTCGGGGCGAGCATCTCCCGAAGCCGCCGACCGCCGACGAGCCCGACCGCTTCGACCGGCTCCTCAGCAACCCCCGCCTGGGGCTGAGCCTGCGCGAGCGCGTGGAGCTCGACGAGGTCCGGCGCCGCCTCACCGGCACCTCCCTGAGCGCCGAGAGACCCGTCTCCGACTGGCCGGCCCGCGCCCTCCCGGCCGACGACCAGGCCTTCACCGGCCGGAACGAGGAGCAGCGGCGACTCGATCGCCTGCTGCGCGAGCACCATCGCGGCCGAGTGGTGGTCATCTCCGCCCTCACCGGGTCCGGCGGCGTCGGCAAGACCGCGCTCGCCGTGCACTGGGCCCGCAGCCGGGCCGTCAAGGCGCGGTTCCCCGACGGATGCCTGTACGTCAACCTGAACGGCTACGCCGACGTGCCGCCCACTGACCCGGAGCAGGCGCTGCGCGGCCTGCTGGAGCAGTTCGGCGTCGACCCGAAGGCCATGCCGGACGATCCTGACGCACTGGCCGCGCGGTACCAAGAGGCGTTGCGGGGCAAGCGATTGCTGATCGTGCTGGACAACGCCCACGCCGAACCGCAGGTTCGCCCGCTCCTGCCGACAGAACCGAACTGCCTGGTCGTCATCACCAGCAGGTGCCGACTCGACGGATTGCGCACCAGCCACTCTGGCATCGTCCACCTGGCCCTGGACACCCTCACCCCTGCCGAGGCCGCCTCTCTCCTACGCGGCCTCCTGGGACGCTTGACCGTCAAGGGGGCCGACGAAGACGAGATAGCGGCCTTCGCCGCAGCCTGCGGCCGCCTGCCGCTCGCGATCCACATCGCGGCCGCGAACTACCTGACCAACCACTCGCGCACGACCTCGATTGGCGAGTACGCTCGGGCGCTGACCGAAGACCGCCTCGGCCACTTGAATGTCGGTCCCACGGATCCGTCCACTTCAGTCGCAGCGGCGATCGACCGGTCCTACCGCCACCTCTCCACCTCGGCGCAACGGGCATACCGGCTGCTCGCCCTGCACCCGGGCCTGGACCTCACCGCCCCATTGGCGGCCAGCCTCACCGGCATGGGAGCCGGCGACACCGGGTCCGCTCTGATGGAGCTGACCCGGGCCAGCCTGCTCACCCAGAACGCCGAGGGCCGCTTCTCCCTCCATGACCTCGTGCGGGAACACGCCGTCGCCCTGGCTGAGCGCACCGACTCGGCGGCTGAGCGACGAAAGGCCATGCGGCGGCTGCTGGACCATTACACGCACACCGCTTGCCCCGCGGCCGCGCTGATTCGACCGAGCGGTGACGAGCTCACCCTCCCGCTGGGCGAGCCGAGTCCTGGCACCGTCCCCGAATCCCTCACCGAGCGGGCGGAGGCGCGGGCCTGGTTCGAAGCGGAGCATGCAGGAATGGCCGCCGCCGTGATCCGCCAACCGGAAGGCGAACTCGACGTCCAGGTCTGGCAGTCCGGCTGGGCGCTCTCCGGTTTCTACTACGTCCGCGGCCACATGCGCGATCAGGTCGTCCTCCAGCTCGCAGCCCTGGGCGCCGCAGAACGGATCGGCGACTCGGCCGCGCAGGCCCACTCCCATCGGCTCCTGGCCTGGAGCTATACGTGGCTCGGGCGGTTCGAGGACAGTCGCACGCATCTGATCCGGGCGTTGCGGCTCTCTGTCGCGGCCGATGATCGTATAGCGCAAGCGGCCGCTCACCACGGTTTTGCCAATCTGGCCGCAATGCAAGGGCATCACGACGCGGCGCTTGAACACTCCCGGCGGTTTCTGGAGGTTTCCAGTTCGCAGGGCAGTCGAATCAGCGTGTCCCGCGCGCTGAACTCGGTCGGCTGGTACCACGCGCAGCTCGGCGAGTACGCGGAGGCGATCGAATACTGCGAACGGGCGCTCGATGCCTGCCAAGAAGTCGAATCCGACCTCCGCCCCCATCTAGAGGCCGCCATATTGGACAGCCTCGGCTTCATCCACCATCGCCTCGGCAGGTACGAACGGGCCCGCGCCTATTATCACCTGGCCCTCGCACGCGTTCGCGAAGTCGGATCGCGCCGAGGAGAGGGCGATACGCTCGCGTCCCTCGGCGAACTCCACCTCTCGGCCGGTGATCCCGATGCCGCCCGCGAGGCTTTGGAGGAGGCGCTGGAAATCCTCTCCGACATCGGCCACGACAGCGCCGCCGGAATCCGGGCCAAACTCGCCGACATGGCAAGCGCCATTCGAGAGAGCAAGGAAGTCTGGAGGTCGGGAACGGCACACTCGTAACGGCACTCTAAAGGTTGTCCCGTTTTGAGACTGCTGCAGCTGGGTGCCGGGCCCACTCCTGCGACGATGCTGGCGAGAGGGCGCGGTCGCTGTTATGATCCGTCGCGCTCGGGAGATGGAGGTGCGGTGAGACCGTTGAGGGTGCATCACTACTACGAACGTGAGCTCGGACCGTTTCGAAACCTGTCGGACCTGCCGGCCGAGGAGGCCGAGGCGGTCATGCACGCGCTGCGCGAGCGCGGGGACGTGTTCGCGAGCCGCCGCTCGAACGATTACCTGATGGTGCGACGCGAGCTTGAGGACCGGGCGCGCGATCTGTTCGCCCGCAAGGGCGGCAGGCCGGTCAGGGCCAGGCCCCACTACATGACGCTCGGCGCCTGCACGTGGCTCCTGGACTGGTACCGCCAGGGCCGGGAGTTGGCGATCGGGCTTGACCAATTCGATCCGTCGGCGATCAGCTTTACCTACGGGGACCTGTTCCCGGCAATGCGGCTAGCCGACCAGCGGCCCTACTGGGGGCAGGTCTTCACTGTCGAGGAGATCGGAGTCTTGATCGACCAGTACGGTTTGCCGCAGGAGTGGAACGCCGACGGTTCGCGCGGTCCTGAGCGCTACATCGAGGCCCAAGTCTGGGACGACGCACCGCTTGCCGGACACCTCCGCCAAGGCGCAGAATCCCAGAGCATGTCCACGTAATTCCATGCACCGCAACGGTTTACGATGACACCGTGGATGTGGTGACCGCAGCGGAAGCGTGCTGGATCGAACCATTCTCGGGGCTGCGGCCCCGGGCATTCGCCAAGTTGGTACGCCAACTGCACAGAGACGGCGCCGAAGCGAGGCGCCGGGGGCGGCCCTGGAGCCTGCCGCTGGAAGACCGGGTGCTGCTGGTCGCCTCGTACTGGCGGACCAACCTGACCTTGCGCCAACTCGCGCCGCTGTTCGGGATCTCCAAGTCAGCGGCCGCCCGCATCATCGATGACCTGGGCCCCAAGCTCGCACTGCGGCCCCGCCAGAGGTCACTCCAGGCACGGTCCTTATCGTCGACGGCACCCTGGTGCCGACCCGCGACCGCTCGATCGCCGCCCCGAGCAAGATCTATCGGTATTCGACCAACCATCAGGTCGTCATCGACGCAGACTCACAGCAGGTGGTCATCGTCGGCGCACCCCTACCGGGCAACCGCAACGACTGCCGAGCGTTCGGGGAATCCGGCGCTGAGTACGCCTGCCGCAACGTCGATGTCATCGCCGACGGCGGCTACATCGCAACTTCCGCGATCATCCGCATCGCCGCAGGCCCGGTGAGGCGCTTCCCGCTTGGAAGGAGCAGCACAACACCTCACACCGGCAGGTCAGAGCACGTGTCGAGCACGCGTTCGCGCGGATGAAGACCTGGAAGATTCTGCGGGACTGTCGCCTGCGTGGAGACGGCGTCGCAACCGCAATGCTCGGCATTGCCCGCCTCCGCAACCTCGCCCGAACCACCTGATCGGACGACTGCCCCAGTCGCTGCCGCCGCTCACCGCCGAAACGAATAGCGGGACAACCTTTAGCGAGAGCAAGTCAGAATCGGTTTCAAGTTCGCGGGCGCTCGGACTGGTTGTGCGGTACGGGGCTTCGGGTTCGCTCGGTCATCCCGCAGCGGGGCCGCCATCTGCTGGAGGCGGCTAACAGAAATGTCAGACCGGGCATCCGACATCCTTGGTACCAGCACCCCGCTTCACCCGAACGAGACTTTTGCATGAGCTTCCTAGTAGCCCATTTCCTTGCAAGCGCTGTCCCACTAGAACGGGCCAAGCTCTTCAACGAGTTTCACGTGTCCCTTCAACGACGGGTAGCAGGTGGTGATCATGTCCTTGTAGGCCTGGTCGTACTTGTGGAAGTCCTTGCCGGGGGTGCCGTGCGGGTTCGACGCACCCGGTTCGGCCTGCATCTTGGTGTAGTGGGCGGCGAGCTTGCTCCGGAGGTCGTTGATTTCGAGCACGAGCGCATCAGCCATGGTGTCCGGGTACTTCCGCCCCGTGTCCTCTCCATCCTTCTTCCCGGTGAGCGCATCGGTGAGCTTCGAGAGGTAGGTCTTGTAGGCGCCGCTGCCCGTGGTGGTGAGCGCGCGGTGGTCCTCGTAGTCGAGGACGACTGCCGAAGCATTGCCCGCACTCCATTTGCTGCCGTTCTCGTTGACGAAGCCCAGGCCCTCCATGACCTTCTTCGGAGGTGTGTGGTTGGACTCCAGACCCAGTCCCTTGATCCCGCCGTGGTTCTTGTGCCAGCCGCCCTTGTACGGATCGGCGAGGCCCGGGTTCGGCCGCTTGGTGAGCGAGTTCGTCGGTTTGAGCGTGGTCGGGGACGGGCCGAGCCCGACCTGGTGGAGCTTCCCCGGCCGGCATTCCTTCAGCTTGACGTTCGCGTTGCCGATGCCCTCAGAGATGGTCGTGCCGGGACTGACGCCGTCGGCGTGGTGCGCAGATCCGTTACCGCTGTTCTTCTTGCTCATGGTGGTCCCTAGATGTCGAGGAGTGCGCGAAGCGATTGGATACTGGTGACGAGGCCCATGAGCCAGCCGAAGATCCGGCCGGTCCACTTGACGACGGCGACCGCGAGCTGACTGGTGACGACTGGGCCCAGGATGCCGCCGCTGGCGTAGAGCTCGATCAGCCAGACCACCACCTTCGCAATGCAGTCGGCGATGAAGTCCCGGATGAACTCGCGGACCATCTGTACGAGCGACCCGGCACCGCGCGTGGCGGCGGCCATGCCCGCAGCCGTGCCCGAAAGGCACCCGGCGGCTTCGATGTTGCCCGTCAGCATCGCCCGGTAGGCGTCGGACGCGTCGCCTTGCCAGCCGTCAAGGTCGCCGTCGAGACCGGATTGCAGGTCGCCCGCGACTTCCATGAGTTCGGCAGCAATGTTGTCCCATGTCATCGCATGCGTCTCGATCGCCTGCGGGTCCCCGGCGAGCCAGTCGAGTGCCTCCTTGAGCGGCTCGATCTGCTCCATTGCCCATGAGATGCCCATCGAGAGCAGCGTGCTGAACGGGTCGATCGCGACCGAGGCGGCATCGAGCGCCAAACCCAGACCCGCGATGGACGCGTCGACCCACTCGCGTTTCTCGATGGCTTCCGCATAAGAGTTGTAGTTCTCGGCGAAGGAGAGGCCGGTGCTGCCGTCACGGTAAGCGTCGCTCTCCTTCGTGATGTCGCCCTCGGTAGCGACGAGCGAGGTATCAGACATGTTGGCATCCTTCATATCTCGGCTTCAAGCGCGGCGAAGTCCGCGGACGCCGCCTCATCGGCGGCTTCGTACAGGTCGACGCATTCGACGACCGCCGCCGAAAGCAGTTCGATGTTCTCGGTGAGCAGGTCCACGGCTTCGTCCTGCTCCTCGTGCCTGCCTTCGAGGATCATCGGGAAGAAGCTGCAGAGCTGGCCGTACGCCTCGTCGTCCTGGACGATGTGGGCGCTGGCCTCGCGGATCGCGGTAAAGCGATCGGTCACGGCGAGGAGGCGGGTGGCGTGGTCGCGGAGGGCGTCGGGGTCGACGCTGATGGAGGCGGACACGGGGTCACCACCGTTCCGGTTCGGGGGCTTCGGGTCGGGGGAATCCGGCGAGCATGGCGCGGCCAGTGGGCGAGTCGGCGCCGATCGTCTCGCGTACGACCTCAGTGGCGGCGTCGGCGAGGTCGGCCTGGGCGCGCCGGTAGGTTTCGAGGACGACGCGTTCGGTGAACTCCGGGGCCTGCCGGAGGACGCGTGCGGAGAGCCGCAGTTCGATGAGCTTCCCGGCGGCGTCGACGGTGACGGAGGCGACGCCGTTCTCGTCGGTGGCCGTGACGCGCAGCGCCTGGAGCCCCTCGCTGGCGGCCTGGGTCTCGGCGGCACGCTGCTCCGTGCGCTCCATCCATTCCTTCAGCCGCGACTGGGCGTCCTCCATGTCGAGCAGGGGGTCGTTCATGCCCTTCACCTCCGGATTCGTTCGGGCGGAAGGTCATCGTGGCGGCCGGGCGCACGGATCGTGCACGGATAATGCACGGATTCTGTGGGACACTCGGCTTCTCGGAGTGAACGGCAGGACGTGACGATATGGGCATCGATTTCCGCGTGCTCGGGCCGCTGGAGGTCCGCGGCGAAGGCGGCGCGGTCCCGGTCCGCGGGCGGCACCATCCGAGACTGCTCGTGCTGCTGCTCGACGAGGCGAACCGGGTGGTCCCGGTCGACCGGCTCGTGGAGGGGCTGTGGGAGGGCGACCCGCCCGACACCGCAGCACGGCAGGTGCAGAACATCGCGGCCGCCATGCGCAGGCAGCTCGGCGAGGCGGGCGAGCGGCTGGAGAAGGTCGGTGCAGGGTACCGGTTCACCGCAGCCGAGCACGAGTTGGACGTCTTGCGGTGCAAGCGGAACGAGGCGAGGGCACGGGAGTTTGCGGCCTCGGGCCGGCCGGACCGGGCCGCGGCGGTGCTCCGGGAGGCGCTGGCCGAATGGCGCGGGCCCTCACTCGCCGACCAGTCGGGACGCATGG
Organism: Glycomyces sp. NPDC050141; assembly: GCF_055586545.1. Classification (NCBI taxonomy): domain Bacteria; kingdom Bacillati; phylum Actinomycetota; class Actinomycetes; order Glycomycetales; family Glycomycetaceae; genus Glycomyces; species Glycomyces sp. NPDC050141. The sequence goes on from NZ_JBVJHZ010000015.1 coordinate 8,298, forward strand.
TCGAAGCGGTCGCGCGCCGCCTCGACGAGTACCGCCTCCGGCTCCTGACCGAACGCATCGACCTGGATCTCCGGCTCGGCCTGCACGAGGCGCTCATCCCCGAGTTGCAGCGGCTCGCCGCGGACCATCCGCTGCGCCAGCGGTGCTGCGAGCAGCTCATGACGGCCCTGTACCGGTGCGGGCGCGGCCCCGAAGCGCTCCAGGCCTACGCGGACCTGAGCGCCCGACTCGCGGAGCAACTCGGCATCGACCCCGGGCCCGAGCTGCGCGAGCTGCACACCGCGATCCTCAGGGAAGACACCGGCCTGCGGCCCGAGCCCGATCCGGCCGCGCCTGCGGTCGTGCACGTTCCGGCGATGCTGCCCGCCGACACCGCCGCCTTCACCGGCAGGGACGACGTCCTCGGGCACCTCGACGACCTGCTGGAGACCGCCGCGGGTCTGGCCCTGGTCACCGGCACCGGCGGTATCGGGAAGTCCACACTGGCCTCGCACTGGGCGCACCGCGTCGCCGACCGGTTCCCCGACGGGCAGCTGCACGCCAACCTGCGCGGCTTCGACCTCCACGGGGAGCCCATGGCGCCCGGGGCGGCGGTGCGGCTCTTCCTCGGTGCGCTCGGCGTCCCGGCAAGGCAGATCCCCGCCGACGGCGACGCGCAGATCGCGCTCTACCGGGGCCTCGTCGCCGACAAGCGGATCCTCGTGGTGCTCGACAACGCCCGCGACGCGGCCCAGGTCCGGCCGCTCCTGCCCGCGGGGCCCGGGACGTTCACGCTCGTCACCAGCCGCAACGAACTCACCGGACTGCTCGCGCAGGGCGCCAGGCCCGCGCCGCTGGACGTCCTCGGGCCCGAGGAGTCCGAGCGGCTCCTCACCGAGCGGCTCGGGCGGCGCAGGGTCGAGGCCGACCCCGATGCGTTGCAGCGCATCCTGACCGCGTGCCGGGGGCTCCCGCTCGCCCTGTCGATCGCCGCCGCCCGGGCCGCCAGCAGGCCCGCGTTCCCCTTGGCCTCCCTCGCCTCCGAGCTCAGCGGCGACCTCGAAGCGTTCGCGGGCGACGACCCGGCGACCGACATCCGGACCGTGTTCTCCTGGTCCTACAGGGCGCTAACCCCGGACTCGGCCCGCCTGTTCCGGCTCCTGGGCCTGCACCCCGGCCCCGACTGGTCCGCCCCCGCCGCCGCGAGCCTCGCCGCCGTCCCGGTGCAACACGCCCGCAGGCTCCTGCGCGAACTCGCCACCGCCCACCTCATCACCGAGCACCTCCCGGGCCGGTACACGCTCCACGACCTCCTGCGCGCCTACGCAGGCGAACTCACCGCGGCAACCGACGCCGAAGCGGACCAGCGCACGGCGCTCCTGCGGATCCTCGACCACTACCTCCACTCCGCGTACGGGGCGGCCATGCTGCTCTACAAGCAGCGCGACCCCATCGACATCGGCGCTCCCGCCGAGGGCTGCGCACCGGAGCGGTTCGGCGAGCTGCACGAGGCGATCGCCTGGTCCGTCGCCGAGCACCAGGCGCTCACCGCCGCCGTCCGCTCCGCCGACCGGGAGCACCTGCGCACCCATGCCTGGCGACTCGCCTGGTCCATGACGAACATGTTCCAGCGCATCGGAAGCCCTCAGGACGGCATCGAGACGCTCCTGCTCGGACTCCGCGCCGCCGAGCATGAGGGCGCGGTCGCCGGGCAGGTCCAGCTGCTGCGCCACATCGCGCTGCTCTACCTCCACCTCGGCCGCGACGACCAGGCGTTCGCGCGCCTCCAGCAGGCCCTGGAACTGTGCGCCGAGACCGACGAGCGCGCGCTGCTCGCGCGCGTCCACCGGAGCACCGCGAACGTCCACGGGCGGCTCGACCGCTACAAGCAGGCCTTGATCACGGGAAGACGGCCCTGCGGATCTTCCGCGAGATCGGGAACCGGCCCGGAACCGCCATGGCGCTCAACAGCGTCGGCTGGTACCTCGCGAACCTCGGCCGCCACGACGAGGCCATGGAGTACTGCCTGGAGTCCCTCGCCGAAAGCCGCGCCGTCGGCGACTTCGGCCACGTCGCATCGGTCCTCGACAGCATCGGCTACATCCACCACTGCCGGGGCGAGCACCGCAAGGCGGTCGCCTACTACCGGGAGGTGCTGGAGCAGTATGGGAGCGTCAGCAGCCGCACCAGCATGGCGAACACGGCCGAGCACCTCGGCGACGCCCTCGTCGCGCTCGGCGACACCGCCGCCGCTCGGGAGGCGTGGCTCCAGGCGCTCACCGTCCGCGAGGCGCTCGGGCCCCTCGAGATCGAACGCATCAACGGCAAGCTCCGCGCACTGGACGGGCACCATCAGGAATCTTGGCGGGTTTCCTGATGGCGGATCCGGGGCGCCGGGCAGCATCTGCTGATCCCTCGAACCAGGCCGCAGCACCCGGGTTCAGCTCGCGGTCGTAGACCAGCTCGTCGCGGAAGGTCGCGGCGTTGGAGAAGTTGCCGTCGAGCACACACGGTCCTAGCGGTTCAACGGGGTGTCATCCACCTCAGCTTCGAAGTTGAAGGTGTTGGCCTCGACGTCGATGCTGGAGATGGTGACGGTGATGGTGTACTCCGCATCCGTCGAGGCGTCGATCAGCACGCAGGAGTGGACCGCGCCCGCGTAAAGGGTTCTCGTGGTGGTGTCGCCGCAGTCGATCTCGTTACCGGATCCCCATTCGTGCGCCACCGCGTCCGCGACCGCCGCGGCGAAGTCTGGAGCGGGAACCACAATGCTGTTCGCGTCGGCGGCCGGTGCCGAAGTGTCGTTCTCGGCAGGATCGGATGCGGGGGCCTCGCTAGTGGCGCCGTTGGGCTCGGAGGCGACTTCCACGCTGATCTCGTAGTCCCTGCCCTCGACGCTGGTGAAGGTGATGGTGGCGTCGTATGCAGCGCCGGTCTCCGTGGAGGTCGCCACGCAGTCGACCTCCTTGTCTTGAGCGACGATGATCGAGTCGTCTCCGCAGTCGAGGTCGGGACGCGAGCCGGTCTCCTTCTCCAGGGCGTCCGCGGCCAGGTCGGCGAGTTCCTCGCCGGAAACCGTGGGTCCGGCTTCGGCAGTGCACGCCGCGAGTCCGAGGAGCGCGAGGGCAAAGGGCAGGGCCGCTAGTTTTCGGTTGGGCACAACAGGGCCTTTCATTCGGTGGGTGGGGATTGCGGTCGCTTGGCGTGCGTACTCGGATTCCTGCTGCGGCCGTGGACGATGCCGGCCTGAGCCGACACTGAGGCAATTTTTCCTGCAGGAGACGTGGCATTCAAGGCGGAACACCGGCGGGATAGCGGCAGGAGAGGCGCAGTCGGTGGACGACATCGCACGTCAGGTGAAGGCTTATCGACCGCGTCATCGACGACCTCGCCCCAAAGAGGTTCAGTCAGTTCGCGACGAGGGCTTCTGGGGGCTCAAGGCACGAGCCTGGTCGCGCCAGGTGCGGGCGGTCTCCGGGTCGGTAGTGCAGTCGGCGAGGAGCTGAAGCGACGTCGCCTCACCGGCGCGGTGCCCTGTCTGCCGGTGGATCTCCATGGCCTCGGTCGCCCGGTCGGCGGCTTCGGCGAGATGTCCGGCCCGCAGGTCGATCGCTGCGAGCACGTTGAGCGCCCGCCCTTCCAGGAACCGGTATTCGGCTTTCCGGGCTAGCTGCAGTGCGCGAACGGCCGCGTCCTCGGCTCCGGCGTCGCCGCTGCGCAGCAGCGCGCCCGCGCGGCCCACGATCCCCTCGACCCGGTGGAAGACGGTGGCGTCGTGCTCGGTCATGGCGAGCACGCGGTCGTAAAGGTCGACCGCCTCCTGGTGATCGCCCGCGGCGTCGAGGGCGGCGGCCAAGGTGACCATCCCGGAGGCCCGGATTCGATGGTCGGCGTCGCCGGTCCGCTCTGCGGTCACCTGCCCCGCGAGTTCCAGGGCCTCCGCTGTCCGCCCTGCGGCTAGCAGGAGCCGTGCCCGCACCCCGGGAATGTCGCTGGTCCTGTCGATGCTGACGCTGGTGCGCTCCAGGTCGGCCGCCTCGTCGAGGTGTGCGGTGGCGAGGTCGAGGCGCCCGCGGTGGATCTGGATCTCGGCCAGATGCGTCAGCAGGGTCAGGCGGATCGGGTCGTTGCCCGCCTCTGTCGCGAATTTCAGCGACTGCTCGAGGTAGTCGATGCCCGTGTCGAGCTCTCCCATGAGGGAGTGGAAGAGCCCGATCAGGTGCAGGTTCGTGCCCTCGGCGCGATGCTCGCCGATCTCCCGGTACGCGTGCATCGCACCGTAGGCGTGCTCCAGCCCGTCGCGCATCCGGCCTTGGCGGTAGCAGGCCATCGCCGTGTTTCCCTCGCTCGCCGCAGCACCGGCGGGCCAATCGGCGCGGCGGGCGAAGTCGGCGGCGTCTCGCAGGTGGTCGATGGCCTCCGCGAGCAGGTTGGAGCGCATCAGTGCGCAGCCCAGCGCGAGTGCCGCCGAGGCCATACCGAGCGGATCGCCGACGTCGGACGCCGCCGTCAATGCAGCCGTGTTCATGCGCACGCCGTCGTCGCCGAGCATGTGGAGCCACACGTATCCGCGCAACACGTCGGCCAAGAGCCAGGTGAACCGCGCCCGCCCGTGCGCGGCGGCGAGTTCCACGGCCGCGATGAGGTTCCCCCACTCGGCCTCCAGCCACTGCGCCGCCTCCGCAGCCGTCGGTTCGAAGCCGTCCGCAGTGTCGGGGAGGGGCAGGCTGACCATCGCAGGGTAGAGCGCCGCGCGGCAGGCGGCGGCCGCGTGCAGGTACCAGTCGAGCAGCCTGTCGAAGGCGGCATCGCGATCGGGCTGCGGCACTTCGGATTCGAGGAGTTCGACCGCGTACGCGCGGATCAGGTCGTGGAGGCGGTGGCGGCCCGGGCGGCCGTACTCGACCAGGTGAGCGTCCGCAAGGGACCGAAGTGCCCGTCCGGCGTCTACCTCGGGACCGCCGTGGAGCCGCACGGCCACATCCGTGTCGAAGTCAGGGCCGGGGATGACGGCCAGCAGCCGGAACAGCCGGGCCGCGTCGGGGTCGAGCGAGCGGTAGGACCAGGAGAACACCGCCCTGAGGTCCATCGACGGCTCATCGATCGCGAGCGCGTCGAGCCGCGAGGCGGCCAGCTCGTCGGCGACGGTGCCCAAAGCGAGATCGGGCCGTGTCGCGGCCCTGGCACCGGCGATGGCGAGAGCCAGCGGGAGTCCTGCGCACGAGCCCAGGACCCGTTCCGCCGCTTCGGGTTCGGCCGCGAGTCGCGCTGCCCCGAGCTGCCGTTCGAGCAGGGCGGCGGCTTCGGCGCTGTCGAAGGTCCCGACCTCGATGGTCGCCGCCCCGTGCGACGCCGCGAGCCCGACGAGCCGACGACGGCTGATCACCACCGTGTGCACCTGGGCGCCGTCTGGAAGCAGCGGCCGCACCTGCTCCGCGTCACGGACGTTGTCGAGGATCAGCAGCCGCCGCTCCCTGCCAATAAGCGTGCGATAGAGACCGAGCCGAGCGTTGGCGTCGGCCGGCATGCGCTGAGGTTCCACCCCCAACGTGCCGAGCAGGAATCGGACCGCCTCGGCCGATTCCATTGCGGTCGCACCGGGAGCGAAGCCGCGCAGGTCCACATAAAGCCTCCCACCGGGGAACCGCTCGGCCGACCCGTGCGCCCATTGCAGGGCCAGCATCGTCTTGCCGACGCCCCCGGTACCGGACAAGACGACGAGAGGGCTCGACCCCGAGGCCGCCGCTTCGTCCAGCCTCGCGAGACTCGCGCTGCGGCCGGTGAACGCGGTCGTGCCCGACGGGAGCGTCATCGGTGCGAGGTCCCGCGCCGCGGGCTCCTCCGGCGCTCCGGCCAGCATCGCCCGGTCGGCCTCGTCCAGATCCAACGCCTCGATCAGCAACCGCAGGGTTCTCGGCTGCGGCCGGACCTTCCCCGACTCGATGTCCCGCACGGTGCGCGTCCCGACCCCCGATTTGAGGGCGAGCTCCTCTTGCGTCATCATCGCCCGCAGCCGCAGCGGCCGGAGATGAACGGTGGCTTTGGAACGGGGGTCGGCCATGCGGCAATGATAGGCCGACCTGGGAGGTGCCGCTCCTGGCCTGGATCAGCGCATAGTGCCGAGAACGGTGGCGTCGGCTTTGACGGCGAGTGCGCGGTCGGCGAGTTCGGCTGGGACTTCGGGGTGGTCGCGGTTGATGCGGATGAGGCGGGCGCGGGGGTCACGGTAGGCGAGTTGTTCTGCGGGCCAGCGGATGACGGAGGGTGTGTTGAAGCCCGAGCCGATGTCGAGGACGACCGTGTGCTCCTCTGCGGACCGGGACTCGAGCCATGCGAGGAGGCGGTCTCGGCCGGGCCGGTAGGGGTCGTCGATGAACTCGGGTCCTTTGCGCACGTTGGGGAAGACGGTGCCGCCGCAGTTCGGGCAGTGCGGGATCGCGTCCGGGTCGGTGATCTGGCCGGTCTCGGGGTCGTAGGCGGCCAGGGCGGCCTCGACGGCGGACTGTGCGGGCCAGGTCTGGCGGGTGCACGGGGTGTCGCATTGGAGGAGCCCGTAGTCGCCCTGCGGTGTCCAGACGCGTTCGGGGTCGAACCCGTTGCGTTCGAAGAGGGCGTCGACGTTCGAGGTCATGACGAAGTGGTCGCGGTCGCCGACGAGTTCCCGTAGCCGCGTGTACAGCGGGTTGGGGTTCGGGTCGAAGCGGATGTCGGCGAGGTGGACCGACCAGTAGCCCCACAGCAGCGGTTGCGGCAGGTCGAGGCCGATAAGCTGGTAGCGGGCGGTCAGGCCGCGCTGGTGGAGTGCGGGGAAGAGCTCGGCGAAGCGGGCGGCGTCGGTGTAGTCGTACCCGGCGGCGGCCGAGAGCCCGGCGCCTGCGGTGATGAGGACGCGGTCGGCGTCGTCGATCCATGCTTGTGCGGTTCGGAGGTTCACAGTGCCGTCTCCTTCAGGGCGGTCTCGTACGTAGCCTGGTCGGCCGGGGTGAAGTTGCAGCAGATGATGCGTTCGAAACGGCCGGGATGGGCGGCGGCCCACGTGTCGATGGCGCGCAGCGCGGTGCGGGCGGCGTCGGGTTTCGGGTAGCCGAAGACGCCGGTGCTGACGGCGCAGAACGCCAAGGTGCGGACCTCGTCGACCTCGGCGGCGAGGTCGAGGCAGGCGGTGTAGCAGTCGGCAAGGGCCCGTTCGTGTTCGGCGCGGAGCGGGCCGTCGACGATGGGTCCGACGGTGTGGAGTACGTAGCGGGCCGGCAGGTGGTAGCCGCGGGTGATCTTGGCGGTGCCTGCGGGCTCGGGCGCGCCCTGTCTGTCCATGATCTGGGCGCAGTCCTGGCGCAGGCGCGGTCCTGCCGCGGTGTGGATCGCGTTGTCGATGCATGCGTGGAGCGGCTGGAAGCAGCCGAGCATGGCGCTGTTGGCGGCGTTGACGATTGCGTCGGCGCCGAGCTGGGTGAGGTCGCCTTGCCACAGCGCCAGCGGTGTGCCGGGCCGGACGGTCGGCACCAGGTTCGGATCGGTCGCGGTCTGCGACGCACGGCGGCCCGCCAGGAGCGCGTCAAGGACGTCGTCGGCGCCTGGCGGCAGCGGTGCGGGCGGCCGGAGGTTGAGTACTGCCCGTAGTGCGAGGGCGGCCTCGGTGTCGCTGAGTGCGGCGATGCGGCCCTCGTTCAACGCCAGCGGTGCCGCTGACGGTTCAAAGGCCAAGGTACGCAGCGCGGTTCGTGTCAGGGCGTCGAATCGATCCGGTGCGGCGGGTTCGGTGGCGGGCGTGAACGGCCGGTCGAGGTCGATCGCCTCGCGGTAGTCGTCGAGTTCGAGGAGGGTCATCGGGTGTCCCGGGGAGATGGGTCCGGCCCCTGGCCGAGGCCGGGGCCGGACCGTTGGTGTACTGCGGTTCAGGCCAGTTCGCGGAAGGTTCCGGTGTGGAGTTCCCCGATACGGCCGGTGTCGGTCTCGTAGGTCCAGAAAGCGTGGATGACGCCCTCGTTCCAGTTCATCGCGTGCGTGATCGACATGCCGGACGCCTCGGTCCAGCCGACCAGGTACACGCCGGGTGCGATCTCGGCGGCTTGGAGCCGCACGTCCTCGGCCGCGCCCTTGGTGGGGCCGTCGACGGCCTCGTAGTGCAGGCCCGCACCGTCGGCCGAGTACGTGTTGTGGAAGACCACGCCGTTGTCGACCTTGAACTCGATCGTCTTGCCCGCGAACGCGAATCCGCCCATGACCGCGCCCTTCTAGAAGAGGCCGTTGCCGTGCGGGAGTTCGGCAGGGATCGGGGCGACGATGTCCCAGTGCTCGACGATCTTGCCGTCGGCGACGCGGAAGAGGTCCCAGTAGGCGACCGGTTCGCCGAACTCGCCCTCGGACTGCACGAGCACGAAGTTCCCTTCGGCCAGAACCTTGTGGATCGTCTTGTAGACGAGGTTCTTGCCCTGCTCGCCCCAGGCGGCGGCGGCCGCGCCGAACCCGGCGAGGCCGTCGGCGGCCTCGGGGTTGTGCTGGTCGTACTGCTCGGTCGAGATGTAGTCGGTCAGCACCGAGTAGTCGGCGCCCTTGAGGACCTTCTCGGCGAACTCGGCGACGAGCGCCCGGTTCGCCTCGGTCTTGTCGAGGTCAGTGACGGCGGCGGGGCCGTCGGTCTGGGAACGGCCCGAGGCGGTGTCCTTCACGACCGGGACGAGCGCGTCCCAGTGCTCGGCGAGTTTCCCGTCCTGGACGCGGAACAGGTCGAACGCGACCAGCGGGTCCGGCCCGAAACCGTGGTAGACACCATGCAGTGCAACGAGGTCGCCGTCGGCGATCACGCGCACGCCCTCGTAGCTGAACCCCTCGGGCAGGCTCTGGACGAGGCCGCGGAGGCCTTCGGGGCCGTCGGGTGCGAGCGCCGAGTGCTGCTTGTAGTCGGCGGCGACCCAGCGGTCGACCGCGGACGGGTCCTTGTCGGCGAACAGTTCCTTAGCCGCTCCGAGTACCGTGTCCTTCGCGTTGCCCATGGCGTCCTCCCTTGCTCCTGTGCGTCACCGCTGCGGTGCGCATCTGCCTTGACGCCTCAAAACTAGGGCCGGATCTGGGGCACCGCCCGATACACTCGGGACTCATGGTGGTAAAAAACCGACAGGATTCACCGGGGACGATTCTCGAGGTCGACTTCCGGGCGCCGATCGGCTCCCCGGCGGGCATCGAGATGCTGGATCTGGGCGACCTGCGCCGCCGGAAGATGACGACGCTCGCGCACCTGCAGCGGCCGCACTTCCACCAGCTCATCGCACCCCGCCAAGGGCGTCTCGGCTTCATGGTCGACTTCGTGGACTACGAGGCCGAACCCGGGACCTGGCTGTGGGTGCGCCCCGGCCAGGTCCAGCTGTGGGGCGACCTCGCCGGCGTCGAAGGCAGCCTCATCCTGTTCGAGGACGACTTCCTCGACCCCGATACCGCCAGCGCGGCCCGTGTCGACGAACCTGGTGCGCCGACGCACTACCGTCCCGAACGCACCGACGCGCTGGAGGCCGCCCGGGCGCATCTCGAGCGCGAGTTCCGCTCGCTCGGCGACCTTCCGCTGTCCGTCCACTTGGCGGCAATGCGGCACCTGCTGGCCGTCCTCGCTCTGCGCCTGACCCACTCCGACGCGGCGGAGGCGCCCCCGGTCGAAGTCAGCGAGACGTTCCGCCGGTTCCGCTACGCGGTCGAGCGCGGCTTCACGGAGACCCACCGGGTCGAGGACTACGCCGCGCGACTCGGCTACTCGCCGCGAACCCTGGCACGGGCCGCGATCGCCGCGACCGGTTCGGGCGCCAAGGAGTTCATCGACCAACGCGTGGTCCTCGAAGCGAAGCGACTGCTCGCCCACTCCGACCGCACGGCCGCGCGGATCGCCCGCGACCTCGGTTTCAAGGACCCGACGAACTTCTCGAAATACTTCCAGCTGCGGACCGGCCAGACACCGATCGAGTTCCGCGCGGACGCCCGCCAGCTGCCGGGGGTCACGTCCCGCTGACCTCGGTGCGGCCGATGAGGTCCACGAACGCCTCCCGGGTGCGGTCCATGACCTGGGCGACTTCCGCGGCCGCGGCGGCGACGGCCGAGTCCGCCGGGGCCGCGGCCGGTTCGAGCAGTCGCGCTGCGGCGAAGGCGAGGATCGCATCGGGGTCGGCGTCGCCGAGTGGAGCCGCGTCTGGTTCCGACATGGCGGCGCCGAAGCCGGTGAGCAGCGCGTGCATCGTGTACGACTGGTCCGCAAGCGGCTGGTCACCCGCGAGGAGGCCGTGCCGGCCGAGCACCGGCATGACCGTCTCGCACAGCGCTCCCGGCAGCGTCGCGACGAACAGGTCCTGGGCGCCCGACTGCTGGATGAGTCGGCGCAGCAGGTCGAAGTCGGCGGCGGTGAGGCGGTTGGCCATCGCGCTCTTGCGCCCGGTACGAAGCAGCAGCGGCGCCAGACGCTGCGGCCTTCGCGACCTCGGCGACGGTGAGCTTGCGGATGCCGTGGTCGAGCACCGATGCGATGTGATGCTTTGAGCCGGGCCTGCCTCGATCCACCGGTGAGGGCCCGGCTCCGGCGTCCCCTCTCTTGGTCCGAAGGTGACTGCTGTCGAGGTGGCAGGTGACGCCAGGAGATACCGGTGTAGAGCACGAACAGGATGCCCTGCAAGCATTTCCGATCATCCAAGGGCACGGGTCCGCGCGTTCCCTGCCGGTGCGGTGGAAGGAGCGTCTTGACCCGGAACCACAGTTCGTCGTCGATCATCCACGGTTTCGCCACACTCGGCCCAACGACCGACCTCAGGCACCGGGGCCGCACTACCAGTGCGGCAGGCATTGACCCCGGTACCCACGGGTGGGTCAGTGGTCGATGTTGGCCATGTTGGCCTCCTCGTGGCGCTCGCCGGCAGCGGGCGTGAGGTTGTTCAAGCGTTCGATCTGGTCGGCGGTCAGCTCGACCGTGTCGGCGGCGGTGTTCTCCTCGACGCGGGCGACGCGCTTGGTGCCAGGGATCGGGGCGATGTCCTCGCCCTGGGCGAGGAGCCAGGCGAGGGCGATCTGCGCCGGGGTCGCGTCCGCTTCGGCGGCGACGGCCTGGACCTCGTCGACGATGCGCAGGTTCCGTTGCAGGTTCTCGCCGGTGAAGCGCGGGTTGTTCTTGCGCCAGTCGTCGTCGGACAGGTCGTCGGCAGAGCGGATGTTCCCGGTCAGGAACCCGTGGCCCAGCGGCGAATAGGGCACGAAGCCGATGCCGAGTTCACGCAGGAGCGGCAGGATCTCGGCCTCGGGGTCGCGGGTCCACAGCGAGTACTCGGTCTGGATCGCGGTCAGCGGGTGCACGGCGTGGGCGCGGCGGATCGTCGCGGGTCCGGCCTCGGAGAGGCCGATGTGGCGGACCTTGCCTTCGGCGACGAGCTCGGCGAGCGCGCCGACGGTGTCCTCGATCGGCGTGTTCGGATCGACGCGGTGCTGGTAGTACAGGTCGATGTAGTCGGTGCCGAGCCGCTGCAGCGAGCCCTCGACCGCGGCGCGGACGTTGACCGGGCTGGAGTCGAGGTGGCCGGGTCCGGCGCCGTGGTGGGAGACGAAGCCGAACTTCGTCGCCAGCACGACCTGGTCGCGGCGGCCGTTCAGGGCCTTGCCGACCAGCTCCTCGTTGACATACGGGCCGTAGATCTCGGCGGTGTCGAGGTGGGTGACGCCCAAGTCGAGGGCCCGGTGGATGGTGCGGATCGACTCGGCGTCGTCGAAGTCGGCGGTGTTGTAGAAGGCGGACATGGACATGGCGCCCAGTCCGATGCGGGAGACCCGCAGGTCGCCCAGAGAAGCGTGCTTCACGAGATTGCCCCGTTCGAATCGGTGTTGCGCGGCCGGGTGTCGGCTGCGGTGGTGCCGCCTGGTTCCCACCCGGTCACAGCATGAGCGTGACACGGCTGAGGGGTATCGAAAAGAGCCGGAAAACGTACCGGGACCAGCGGTTCCGGGTATGGATCGTTCCCCCTCTCAGCGCCGGTGCCGGGGCGTTTTCGGAAGTAGGGTGAGGTCATGGGCAAGGATGTGCGACTGAACGAGCTGGGGAGCTTTCTCAAGGCGCGGCGCTCCGAACTGGGCCCGCGCGAGGTCGGCCTGCCCGAGACCGGTCGACGCCGCGTCGCGGGCTTGCGCCGCGAAGAGGTCGCGCAGTTGGCCTCGATCAGCACCGAGTACTACACCCGCATCGAGCAGGGGCGCATCCACGCGTCCGGGCCGGTCCTGCTCGACCTCGCCCGGGTGCTGCGCCTAGGCGACGACCAGAGGGACTACATGCTGGAGTTGGCAGGGAAGGAACGCGCACGCCCGCGCCGCGCCGCAACGCAGCGGGTGCGCCCGCAGCTGCGGCGGCTGCTCGAGAGCACCGACGCCCCCGCGCTCGTCATGGGCCGGCGCATGGACGTGCTGGCCTGGAACGACCTCGCTGCCGCTCTGATGACCGACTTCGGGCAGATTCCGGCGAAAGACCGCAACTACGTGCGGATCGTGTTCACCGACCCGGCGTTTCGGAGCCTGTACGACGACTGGGAGACCGTCGCCAAATCCTGTGTCGCCTACCTCCACATGGAGGTCGCGCAGCGTACCGACGATCCGCGCTTGGCCGCTCTGGTCGGCGAACTGTCCGTGCAGGACCCGCAGTTCCGGCAGTGGTGGGCCGCGCACCACGTCGCGCAGCGCTCCAGCGGCACCAAGCTCTTCCATCACCCGCTCGCAGGGGACCTCACGCTCGATTGGGACCTGTTCACCTGCTCGACCGACCCCGACCAGCAACTCGTCGTCTACTCCGCTGAGCCCGGCACACCCTCGCATGACGGGCTGCGGTTCCTCGCGTCTTGGGTCGGTACCGAACCAACCGGGCGGAGCTGATGCCGGCACACGGTCCAGATTGTGGTGATGTCCTTGTGGCCCAAGATGTCGGCGATGAGTTCGATGCTTTGAAGGCTGCGTTTTGGAGCTGGTCGTGGACGCAGTCGGCGAGCTGGACCGTGTCGTAGCGGGTGCCGAAGACGTAGGTGATCCCGCTGCGGTACCTGCCTGAGCTCATCGGTCTGATCTGGCGCAGCTAGGGACGAACGCCGCGCCATGTCGTCAGCGTTGCGAGGTCAGGCGGAAGTGGGCGTCCCAGACGTCGGTCGGGGGCTTGTCCGCGAGGAGGTCGTCGAACAGGAGCTGGACCCTGTGGGACGGGTTGATGCCGAGGTCGTGCTTGAGGCAGCGGCGCAGGTCGTGGTAGGCCATCAGCGCCTCGCCGCGCCGGTCCGAGATCGTGAGGGCGAGCATGAACAGGCTCCACAGCCGCTCCCGGAGCGGATGCTCGCCGACCAGCGTTCCCAAGTGGGCGATGCTGTCGAGGCGGTCGCCCGCGTGGAGGCGCAGTGCGATCAGATGCTCGGTGACGTCGAGGCGGAGCTCCGTGAGGCGTTGGCGCTCTTGGGAGGCGAGCGGCCCGGTGGCGCCGTGCAGGGCGGTTCCGCCCTGCCATCGGCCGAGGGCGCGCTGCAGCGCTCTGCGGGCGGGCTCGGCCTTCCCGGCCTGCAGCAGGGCCACCCCGGTGCGGCGGTCGGACTCGAAGTCGTCGACGTCGAGAGCGATGGCGTCAGTGTCGATCAGGTAGCCGGGGTGGAGTGACCGCACGATCTGCGGGTCGGTCGATCCGGGTTCGGCGAGGCGGCCGCGAAGACGGCTGATGTAGGTGTGGACGACGCCTGGCGCACTGGCCGGGGGCCTTCGGCCCCACAGGTGATCGATGAGCTGTTCCACCAGTAGAGGATTGCCGCGCCGGAGGGCGAGAGCGGCGAAGCATTCGCGCTCGCGGGCCGGTCCTAGCTGGATCTCGGCGCCGCCGCGGGCAGCGCCGATCTGCCCGAGCAGGTGAACAGTCAGCGAACGTGCCGCCATGTGCTCCCTCTTTCCCGAAAGGTGACATCAGGACGAATGATAGCAACGGCAATGGATCGGTGACGGTCCGAAGTTATCCGAGGCTGCAGTCTGAAATAGAACGATGGTTGCTTCAGATGTATTGCACGCCAAGGGAACTCGGTTGCTATGGATCGAGTGCTTCGGTCTCCTGAATTCTGTTCACAGAATTCGGGTCGATCCCATCGGCATCATTCACGGTATTCGGTCTCATTGGTTTTCAAATTTCACTCCTGTTCGTTTCTGGATGGTCGCTGGACGGGCTCTTGAATGGATCTATATCAGGCATCAACGACCGGACATTTCGGACTTTCGGGGGACGTGGTTCAGGATTTTCGCGGTTAACATGAGTCGTCGAGTGAGTGAATCTCACTTGAACTGCAATGGATTGCGGCGACCACGAGCGAGCGAGGAACACGACATGGGAGCGGAAGCCTTCGACGGGATAGCTGGACTGGTCCGACGCCAAGTCGGCAACCGTCCACATGCTCCTGCCGTTCACGACCGCGAGTCGGGCATCACCCTGACCTATGAGCAGCTGTGGCAGGCCTCCGGGAAGGTCGCCGCGTTCCTCGACGCGCAGGGCGCCACCGCGAAGGACGCGGTGGCGGTGGCCGGGCCGAGATCCCTCGAGACCGTTGTGGCGATGCTCGGCACCGTCCGGATCGGTGCCTTCTACCTGGCCCTGGACGAGCATTGGCCGCAGAAGCGGGTCGCTGCGGTGCTCGGAGACGCCGCTGCTTCGGTGGTCCTGACGACCGGGCCGGAGTCGCCGATGAACGGTGATTCGACTGGACGCGTCGTGGCCTCGGTCCGTTCCTGCCTTGATACTGAGCCTCAGGCAAACGGCTGCGACTATGCCGTGACTGGTGCTGACGATCCGATCTACGTCGCCTATACCTCCGGTACGACCGGCGGTCCGAAAGGCGTGGTGGTGCCGCATCGGGCCGTTCGCCGACTGGTTGTCGATCCCCTTTACTGCGCATTCTCGCCCGGTGACCGAGTGGCGTTCGCTTCGAATCCGGCATTCGATGCCACCACCTTCGAAGTATGGGGTGCATTGGCCAACGGCGGCACACTGGTCGTGTTCCCTTCGGTCGCCGACATGAACTTGAAGGACTGGTCGGCGATGGTGCGCGAGGAAGCCGTCGACACCATGTTCCTGACCACCTCGCTGTTCCACATGATCGCCCGCGAGACCCCCGAGGCGATGGGCTCGGTCGGGACCGTCGTCGTCGGAGGCGAGCAGCTCGACCTGCACCTGGTGCGGCGGGTCCTGGAGTCCGTGCCGCCGCAGCGGCTCGTGAACGGCTACGGGCCGACCGAGACCACCACGTTCGCGACCTACTTCGACTGCACAGCAAGCGATTTGGGCGAACTCGAGCGGATCCCGATCGGATACCCGATCCAGGAGACGACCGTTTCCGTGCGCGACGCCGAGGCTCGGCCGGTGCCGCCCGGCGAGACCGGGGAGCTGTACATCGGCGGCCCCGGTGTGGCGCTGGGCTACCTGAACCGACCCGAACTCAACGCCGAGAAGTTCGTGCCCGACACCTCAGGGCTCATGTACCGCACCGGAGACCTGGCGCGGACGCGTCCGGACGGCGCCGTCGAACTCGTCGGCCGGGCCGACCGCCAAGTCAAACTGCGCGGCTTCCGCATCGAGCTGGGTGAGATCGAAAACGCCGTCCTGGCCTGTACTGCAATCGATCTCGCCGTCCTCGAATGCCAAGGCTCGGGGCCCGCCGCGCAGCTCGCCTGCGTGCTCATTCCCTCGCTCGACGCCGCCTGCGACGACGGCGAACTCGTCGCCTCCGTCAAGGCCGAGCTCGCCGACGCCCTGCCGCCGTACATGATCCCGCAGCAGTGGCGGGTGTTCCGCGACCGCCTCCCCACCGGCCCGACCGGCAAGCTCGACCGCGACCGGCTCTTCGCCGAGTGGACGGCGGCCGAACCGCGAGCGGCCGCCCAGCCCGCCACCCCGGCAGGCTGGCTGTGCGCGGCCGTCGCCGACCTCCTGCCCGGAACCGCTCCGGTACCCACGGACAACTTCATCGACCTGGGCGGCAACTCGATCCTGGCGATGCAGCTCTCCACCAGGATCGAATCCGAACGGCACGTCGCCGCCGACCCCGCCGACATCCTGCTCAGCGACGACCTCGCCGCCCTCGCGGGCCTGCTCGAGGAGACCCGGTGACAGGCACCCAAGCGCCGGTGGCGCACGGCCGCAAGGAGGCTCCCCTCTCCTCGGCCCAAGAACGACTCTGGCTCATCGACGCGGCCAGCCCCGGATCGGCCACCTACAACGTGCCGCTGCTGCTGCGCTGGCGCGACCGCGCGAACGTTCCCGCGCTTCGTTCGGCATTGGAGGCGCTGGCGTTCCGCCACGAGGTGCTGCGCACGACCTACCACCTTGTCGACGGTGAACTGCGGCAACGGGTCCGGGACGAAGGGGCCGTCGAACTCCGAATCGAGAGCACCGATGCCCCGAGTGTTGAGGCCATCGCCCGTGAAGCCCGGGCCCCGTTCGCGCTCGACGCCGAGCCGCCGATCCGCGCTGTCCTGTGGCAGGCGCCCGAAGGCGACCGGCTGCTGATTACGGTGCACCACATCGCCGTCGACGGCTGGTCGCTGGCGCCGTTGTTCAGCGACCTGGCCGCCGCGTACCGGCGTGCCGAGCGCGGCGAGGACCCCCGCCTGCCCGACGCGTCGATCCAGTACGGCGACTTCGCTGCTTGGGAACGCGACAATCCCGGTGCGGAAGGGGACGCCGTCGCGGCCCGCTTCGATGAACTGCGCCCGTCCATGACCGAGGTGCTCTTCGGGGATCCGCTGAACCTGAAGCGTGCTCCGGAAGGCGATCGGCCCGGCGGCCACGAGGTCTTCACCCTGCCTGCGGACCTTTGGGTCGCCACGACCGAACTCGCGCGAAGCCTGCGCGCCACACCGTTCGCGGTCCTGCTGGCCGCATTCGAAGTGGTCGTCAGCCGCTGGTCCGGCTTGGGGAGCTTCGTCATCGGCACCATGACCGCGAACCGGCCGCACCAGGCCGTCGCCGACATGGTCGGCTTCTTCGTCAACACGGTGCCGCTGATCTGCACTGTGGACCCGACCGCCAGCTTCGCGGACCAGTGCCGGGCCGCACGCATCGAAGCGTTCGCGGCGCTGCGTCACCAGCGCATCCCCTTGGAGCAGTTGGTGGCCGAGTCGAACCGCAGGCGTCTGGGCACGGGCGGCCCGATGATCGGCGTCGGATTCGTCCTCCAGAACATGCCTGCCGCCGACCTCGGCGCGGACCAGCCCTGGGAACGTCCCGAACTCCTGCCGACCGGGACCGCGAAGTTCGACCTGTCGATGGTCCTGGAGGAGACGGAAGGCGAAGTCGCCGGGTTCGTGGAGTACGCCCAGGACCTGTACGACGCCGCGACCGCCCGCGCGATCACCGCCCAGTTCACCGCCGTCCTCGAAACCGCTGTGTCACAACCGGAGACGCCGGTCGCCGGCCTGCGGCTGGGGCGCGGCGAGCCGCTCAACACGATCGTCGGCGACACCGACGACCCGCTTGGGCGCAGCCGCCGCGACTGGAAGGAGGCGGCATGAACGAGTCCGTCCTGGACCTGCTGCGCCGCCGCTTCGACGGGGCCGACCCGGAGCGACCGGCGGTCGTCAGCGGCGGCACGGCGACGAGCTGGGCGCAGCTCGACCAGTGGTCCAACGCCACGGCGAGCGCACTCGGCGACCGTGGGATCGGCCAAGGCGATGTCGTCGGAGTCCTGACCGCCCGCACCGGCGCGCTCACGGCCGCCTGGCTCGGGACGCTCGGGTGCGGCGCCGCCTACGTCCCCTTCGCCCTCGACACGCCGCCGCAGCGCATCGCCTACGAACTGGGCGAGACCCGTGCGGCTGCCATCCTGGTCGACGCTGACGGCGCACGACTGCTATCCGGAATGGACGTGTCTGCGCCGCTGATCGATGTGGCTGGGCTGGAAGGAACACGCGCCCCGCGCCAGCCGATCCCGCATCCGGGGCCCGACGATCTCGCTGTCGTCATCTTCACCTCCGGGACCAGCGGCAGGCCGAAGGGCGTCATGGTCCCGCATCGCGGCCTGCTCAACACCGCCCTGTGGTGGGGACAGGACACCGATCTCGGTCCGCAGGACCGTCTACTGTGTACCTGGGGATCGGCGTTCGACGGCGCCACTTTCGACACGTTCCGGTCCCTGCTCTCCGGGTCGACGCTGGTTCTCGCCACTGACGACGAACGGCGCGACCCCCGCGCACTTCTGCGGCTCATCCAGGGTGAGTCCGGGGCGACCATGACCTCGATGACGCCGAGCCTGCTCCGCGCGGTGCTCGATGTCGACGATGACGCGCCGACCTCGCTGCGGACCCTCTACCTCGGCGGCGAAGCCCTGCCCAGGGCCCTCGCGGAGCAGTGCCACCGCCGCTGGGGGATACCGCTGCGGAACGTATACGGTCCCACTGAGGCCTCATGCGTCGCCACGGTCGCCCCGGTGCTGCCGGGCGAGACCGGCGCTCCGGCAATCGGCCGGCCGCTGCCGCGCACCACCGCCCGGGTGCTCGGCCCGAACCTCGAGGAACTGCCGCAAGGCGTCCCGGGCGAGCTGTGCCTGTCGGGCATCGGCGTGACGCTCGGCTACTGGGACCGACCCGACCTGACCGAGCGGGCGTTTCCTGCGGACCCCTTCGCCGCAGACGGGTCCCGGCTCTACCGGACCGGCGACCGCGTGGCGGTCCGGGACGGACGCATTCACTACCTCGGTCGAATGGACGACCAGGTGAAGATCCTCGGCAACCGGATCGAGCCCGCCGAGGTGCGGCGGCTGATGGAGGAGCACGAGGCGGTATCGGCCGCCGTCGTAGTCGCCGAGGGCGAACCCCTGCGCCTCAAGGCCTATGTCGCGCTTTCAGCGGCCGGGTTGCGGGACGCCGACCTCGGTCACGAGCGGCTGGTCGACCCGCTGCTGGCCTGGCTGCCTTCGGCAGCGCTGCCGACCGAGGTCCGCGTCGTCTCAGCGATCCCGTTGACCGGCAACGACAAGATCGACCTGAACGCTCTGGCCGCCATGGACTTCCGTGTGCTGGCCCGCGACCGGACCCGAAGCGCTCCTCTGACGCCCTGGCAGCGGGCGGCGGCCGAGCTCATGGCCGACGCGATCGGCGCGGAGCGGTCCCTTGCGGACGATCTGGACGCGGGCACCGGGTTCTTCGCCGTGGGCGGCCACTCGCTGCTCGCGGTGAAACTGGTTGCCGAGGCGGAACGGCGCCACCGGACCACCGTGTCCCTCAGCGCGTTCCTGGCCGATCCGACCGTCGGCCGCCTGGCCGAGCTGCTGGAAGCCGCAACCGACTCCGGGGCCGAAGCGGATGGCTTGGCCGATGGGTCGGACGAGTATCCGGCCTCCGCTGTCCAGCGCCGACTGTGGATCATGGACCGCGTTCCCCAACTGCGGTCCGCGTACCTGGCGCCGACACTGATCGAGTTCACGGGGCCGGTCGACCAGGAACTGCTGTGCGAGGCCGTTGACGCGGTGCTGGCGCACCACCCCGGCCTGCGTGCCCGGTTCGCCATGAACCGGCAGGAGCGCCGCCTCGTCTACCGCACTGACGGCGAGACAGTGCGAACCACCCTTGTGGATGCCAGCGCAATGCCGCCGGAGGTGCTTTCCGCTCTCATCGAAGAGGCCTGTTGGCGCCCCTTCGACCTCGCCGCCGACGCCCCGGCCCGCAGCGTGCTGTTCGCGGCCGCCGATCGGACCATGCTGCTCCTGTGCGCCCACCACATCGTCACCGACGGCTGGTCGTTCGGCATCCTCACCGACCACATCGGCCGCGCCTACCGCGCCCTCGCGAACGGCGACCAGCCCGAGCTCGGGTCTCTCCGGCACCCCGCTGCCGTTGCGGCCGAACCGGACTCGGCCGCCGCCGAGCGGTACGCCGCGACGCTTCGAGGCACGCCCACCGACGTCAACCTCCCGTACGACCGTCCGCGCCCCGCCGTGCAGGACACCGCCGCCGGGCTCAGCACCGTCCGGCTCGACCCCGACACCACCGCAGCCCTCGCCGCCGTCGCCAAGACCGCCGAGGTCAGCACGTTCGCGATGACCGCGGCCCTGTGGGCAGTCACCCTTGCCCGGCACGGCGACCAGCGGGACTTCCTGTTCGCCTTCCCTTGGGCGGGAAGGGAGGACCCGCGATGCGCCGAGACCGTCGGCATGTTCGTGAACACCGCGCTCCTGCGGGTGGACCTGCGCGGCGAACCGACCTGGCGGGAACTGCTCGAACGGGTCCGCCGCTCCACCGCCGACGCCTACACCCACGCGAACGCCCCCTTCGACGTGCTGGTCGCGCTCCTCCAACCTGACCGCGACCTCAGCCGCCCGCCCCTGACCCCGGTCTACCTCAGCGTCGAGGAACCGGCCGACGACCCCGTCCGGCTCGGGGACTCCATCCGGTCGCGCCAGCGCGCGCTGCCGGGCCTGCGCCTGAAGTTCGAGCTCGAACTGACCGCGCGGCCCGGGGCCGAACTGGAGTGCTCCCTGACCTACGCCACCGCTCTCTTCGATGAGGAAACAGTGAACCGAATGCTTCATGACCTCCAAGGCGACGCCGCACGACTGGCGGACGACCCCGACAGCCCGGCGCTGCCCGGCCCGGCGGACCTGACCGACCAGATCGCCGCCGCCTGGTGCGCGGTGCTGAACGTGCCGCATGTGGACCAGGACGCCAGCTTCTTCGACGCGGGCGGGGACTCACTGCTGCTCATCCTGCTCATGGACGAGCTGAAGACCCTGACCTCCAGGCCGATCGAGGCCGCCGACCTGTTCGCCAACCCGACGGTCGCCGCCCAGGCCGCGTTCCTCTCCGGGGACGCGCAGCCGAGTGCCGGGCAGGCGCCGCGAGGGGCCGTAGGCCGGGACCGGCTGCAGGCCCGCCGCCGGACCGCTCCGGACGCGGGGGAGGGGCGATGACCCACGACTCCCGCATCGCCGTGATCGCGGCGGCCTGCCGGTTCCCCGGTGCCTCTGACGCGAACCAGTTCTGGCGCAACATCAACGACGGCAATGTATCCATTCACGACCTGGACATGGACGAGCTGCGAGCGTCCGGGGTCCGCGACGCCGACCTCGCCGACCCGTCGTACGTGACCGCCGCCGCCGTCCTCGACGGCGCGGCCGACTTCGCGGGGGAGTTCTTCGGCTACTCGCCCACCGAGGCCGAATCGATCGACCCGCCCCAGCGGCTGTTCCTCGAAACCTGCTGGGAGGCACTGGAATCGGCCGGACACCCGGCCCGACCGGACGGCCCGGTCACCGGCGTCTTCGCCGGGAGCAGCCCGAGCACCTACATGACGGCGCTGCACGCCGCCAGGGCCTTCGGGGGCGGCGTGATGGCCGCCGTCGACGACGTGGAGCTGCACCTCGGCGGCCTGGGCGACTTCCTGACCTCAAGGGTCGCCTACAAACTCGGCCTGCGCGGCCCCTCGGTGACCGTCCAGACCGCGTGCTCCTCCTCGCTGACCGCGATCCACTACGCCGTGCTCAGCCTGCTCTCGGGCGAATGCGACATCGCGCTGGCCGGTGGCGCGTGCGTCAACGAACCGGTCCTCGGCTACCGCTACCAGCCCGGCGGGCTCGTGTCGGCCGACGGCCTGTGCCGGGCCTTCGACTCCCAGTCCACGGGCACGTCGTTCAGCTCCGGCGTCGGCGTGGTCGCCCTGCGCCGACTCGAGGACGCCCAGGCCGACGGCGACGAGATCCTCGCGGTCATCGCGGGCAGCGCGGTCGGCAACGACGGCGCCGACCGGTCCGGGTTCACCGCCCCGAACCCGAACGCGCTGTCCGAAGTGGTCTCCGCCGCACTGGAACTCTCGGGCATCGCGGCCGAGGACCTGCGTTACGTTGAGGCCCACGGCTCCGGCACGGCCCTCGGCGACGAGATCGAACTGCGCGGCCTCTCGCAGGCCGTGCGCGGCTACACCGACCGGACCGGCTACTGCGGCCTCGGCTCGGTGAAAGTCAACATCGGGCACTGCGGGCCTGCCGCCGGCATCGCCGGGTTCATCAAGGCGATCCCGATCGCGCGGACGGGCGTGCTCCCGCCGCACCCGCTGTTCCGCAGCCCCCGCAACCCGGGGATGCTCGCCGACAGCCCGTTCGAGGTCAGCGCCGCGCCCGCCACTGTGGAGCCCGGCCCGGTCCTGGTCAACTCGATGGGCCTGGGCGGCACCAACGCCGCCGTGGTCCTGGAGCCGCCGCCGGTCCCGCAGCCGCGCCCCGAGGCCGCTCCCGCCCAGGTGCGGCTGCTGCTCTCGGCCCGCACCCGCGTCGAACTGGACGCCATGTCGCGCAACCTCGCCGACGTGATCGCGACCGGCGAGGCCGACCTCCGGGACATCGCCCACACCCTCAAGGCGGGCCGCACCGCGTTCGGCCACCGGCGGGTGGTCACGGCCGCACCCGAACGGCTCGCGGCGGCCCTCAGGCTCCCGCGCCCGCCGTTCGCCGTCACCGTCCACTGCGAACGCAAGCCCCGTCCTGCCATCGTCGCGAGTGGACCCGTGCCGCAGGCCGTGCGCGCGCACCTGGAACTCGCCTTCGGCGGACCGCTCGAGACCCACACCGGCCCCGTGGACACCCTGGGCGACAACCGGTTCGCGATCATCTGCGGCGAAGGCGACACCGGTCCCGACCGGACCTTCCTGCCGTCTGAGGCGACCGCCGCCGACCTCGACGCGGCCCTGACCGCCGCCTGGCTCGCCGGTGTCCCGGTCGCCTGGGGCAAGGTCGCGACCGGCGAGGGACGCCGCATCCCCCTGCCCACCTACCCCTTCACCAGGCGGCGCTACTGGGCCCTCGACCGGCTCCCCCCGATCGCCGCGCCCCCCGTCCGCCCCGCCGCCCCGGCCTCCACCGCGCCGACCGGCGACCTCGAGACCCAGCTGTGCGAGGTCTGGCGGGACCTCTTCGGCATCGCCGAGATCGGCGTCGACGACGAGTTCGGGGCGCTCGGCGGCAGCTCGCTGCTCTCGGTCCGCATGGCCCTGGAGATCCAGCAGCGCACGGGCGTCCTCGTGAACGTCCACCGGGCGGGCGGCAGCCGCGCCACGCCCCGCCGCATCGCCGACATCATCCGCGGCCTGCAGGACCCGGACGGCAACCCCGACACCATCGCGGACGGCGACAGCGACCTCGTCGACCAGGACCTCCAGCTCGACCTCGGCCCGTTCGACCGGCCCGAGACCGACGGCCGCGACCTCCTGCTCACCGGAGCCACCGGGTTCCTCGGCGCGTTCGTCCTCCACGAACTGCTCCGCGCCTCCGACGCGGACGTGTACTGCCTGGTCCGCGCCGACTCGGTCGAGCAGGCCCGGGAACGCCTGCGCGCCAAGGCTATCGAACTCGAACTCCCCGAACCCGACTTCGACCGCGTCCCCATCGTCCTCGGCGACCTCGAACAGGTCGGCGCCCTCTGCCGGGAGTACCGGGACGGCGAACTCGGCCGCCGCGTCGGCCACATCGTCCACTGTGCTGCGAAAGTGGTCTTCACCGAGCCGTACCGGGTGCTGCGCAAGGACAACGTCCAGCCGCTCATCGACCTGCTCGGCTGGATGGGCGACAACGGCATCCGCGACATCAGCTTCGTCTCCACCGTCGCCGCCACCGGCTACGCCATGGGCACCGACCACAAGATCCTCGAAACCCGCGACCAGCCGCTCGACCCGCTCCAAGGCGGCTACGGCGTCAGCAAATGGGTGTGCGAGCGCCTCCTCGAACGGGCCGAGGCCCACGGCGTGCGCGTCAGGATCTTCCGGCCCGGCTTCATCCTCGGCTCCGCCGAGACCGGCGCGTGCAACACCAAGGACCTGCTCTGGCACCTGGCCGCCAGCGGCCTCGCCGTCGGCATGCACCCCTTCGACGACCGCGCCATGCCGATGGCCTCAGTGGACCTCGTCTCGCGCGGCATCGCCGAACTCGCACTCCGGCCGGGCTCGGCGGGCCTCGCCTACCACCTCGTCCACGACACGGCGATCAGCCCGCGCCGCCTGTTCGCGCTCCTGGCCTCCGCCGGGTGGGACACCGTCGGCACCTCGCACGAGGACTGGCAGAAGGCGATCGCCAAGCGCGCGCTCGCCGAAGACAGCGAGATCCTCTCGACCATGGCCCTGTACGAACTCGACGGGCACGAACTCGACGAACGGGGCCTCCAGGCCGACGCCTGGCGCGACTGGCTGGAGAGCAGCGGCCTCTCCTCGGCCCCCACCGGCCGACTGCTCCAACGCAGCCTGTCCTATGTGGCCGCGCACGACGCGCGCTTCGCGGACCTGCTGAGCGACTACCTGACCACCGAGGAGGCGGCCAAGTGAACACCGACGAACGAGCAGTTGCCGTACTCGGCGCCGGGACGATGGGCATCGGCATCGCCGCCCTCATCGCCGGACGCGGCCTCGACGTCCACCTCGTCGACACCGACGGGGCCGCCGCGCGGACGGCCGCCGCCCGCACCACCCGCGAGATCCGCCTCGGCCGCCTGCTCGGCAAGCAGCCCGGCGGCGACACGGGGACCGTGCACGTCTGGGACGACCTCGCCGCGATACCCGATCCCCACCGCCTCGCCGCGGTCGTCGAGGCCATCACCGAGGACCCCGCCCGGAAACTCGACCTGTTCGCCCGCTTGGCGAAGGCCGTCCCCGAAGGCGTGCCGCTGGTCTCCAACACCTCCGCCATCCCCATCGACGAGATGGCCGAAGCGCTCACCGAACCGGGCTGCCTGGTCGGCGTCCACTTCATGAACCCGCCCTACCTCATCCCGACCGTCGAGGTCGTGCGCGGCCCGCGCAGCTCCGCGACCGCGCTGGCAGCGGTGACCGCGCTGCTGGAGCGGCTCGGCTGCGCGCCGGTCACCGTGGGGGACGGGCCCGGCTTCGTCATCAACCGCATCCTGCAGCGGTCCATCAACGAGGCCGCGCGGGTCGTGGAGGAGGGCCTGGCGAGCGCCGAGGACGTGGACGCGCTGTTCCGGGGCTGCCTCGGCCACGAGACCGGCCCGCTGGCGACGGCCGACCTGATCGGTCTGGACAACGTGGTCGACACCCTCGAAGTCCTGCACGAACGCACCGGCGACGCCGGATACCAGCCCTGCGACCTGCTGCGGCGCAAGGTCGCCCAAGGCGAGCACGGCCGCAAGAGCGGCAGTGGCTTCTTCGAGTACGGAGTGAACCGATGACCCCGAGTACCAAGTCCGTCGAGTCCGACCTGCTGGCCTTCCTGGAGGAGCGCACGAAGCGGTCCTGGCGGCCCGACACCGACCTCTTCGCCGAGGGCGGGCTGTCCTCGCTGTTCGCCATGGAACTGGTGATGCACGTCGAGCAGGCGTTCGCGATCGAGGTCGGGGGCGATGACCTGAAGCTCGCCAACTTCCGCACGGTCGCGGCGATGGCGGCCATGGTCGGCAGGCTGCGGGGCGAGACCGGTGCATGACCCCGCTGAGGCGTTCAAACGGATCGACGCGCTCGTCGGCGACGCCGCAGGCGACTGGGACCTCGCCGGCGCCATCCCGCGCGAGGTCGTTGCCGCGGCCTCGAACGCCGGACTGCTGTGCCCCCAAGTCGATCCGGAATACGGCGGCCTGGGTTTCTCGAGCGAGGCGTGCGGGGAGCTGACCGCGACGCTCGGCAGCCGCTGCTCCTCCCTGCGGAGCCTCGCCACCTCGCAGGGCATGGTCGCGTGGACCGTCGGCAGGTTCGGCGATCCCGTGCAGCGCAAGCACTACCTGTCGGCCCTGACCTCCGGGGCCACCGCGGCGGTGGCGTTCAGCGAGACGCAGGCCGGCAGCGATCTCTCGGCGATGCGCACCAGCGTCCGCCGCGACGCCGACAGCGTCATTGTGGACGGTGAGAAGGTCTGGATCACCGGCGCCGTGTACGCCGCGCACCTCCTGGTCTTCGGCCGCTTCGGAGAAGGCGCGGCCGCCGTCATGGTCCCCGCCGACGCGCCCGGCGTCACCGTCGAACGGGTCCCGGCGCCGATGGGCTGCCGCGCGGCCGGGCACGCGCGAGTCCGCCTGGAACACGTCCGGCTCCCCGCCGACGCCCTCCTCGGCGGGGCCGGAATGCCGCTGTCCTTCCTGGTCACCACCGCCCTGACCTACGGCCGTCTCTCGGTGGCCTGGGGCTGCGCGGGCATCATCCGGGCCTGCCTGAGCGCCGCCGTCACCCATGCGCGCCAGCGCGAGCAGTTCGGCGTGCCCCTCGCGGAGCACCAGCTCGTCGCGGCCCACCTCGCCGAGCTCTACACGGCCGAGCGGACCGCCACCGCGATCTGCGGGCAGGCCAGCCGCGCCATGGACGCCGGGGCGCCCGAGGTCGGGGCCGAAGCCGTGCTCGCCAAGCAGGTCGCCGCCACCAAGGCCGCGCGCTGCGCCTCGGCGGCGGTCCAGGTGCTCGGTGCCGCTGGCGCCCAGGACGGCCACCCGGTGGCCCGCGCCTACCGGGACGCGAAACTCATGGAACTCATCGAAGGGACCACCGAATTGTCCGCGATGATGCTGGCGCAGCAGGCGATGGCGGCCGTGTGATGACGACACAGGACATCGGCATCGGCCAGATCCACTGCGCTGAACCGACACTGCTGCGGCCCGTCGCCGAACTCGACGAGTACGCCCTCCTCGACGCCCGCGCCCGGGAGTTCGCCGACGGCTCCGGCATCGCCACGGTCGGCGTCCGCGAGGACGCCACCGGGGCCGAGCTCGCCGTGGAGGCCGTGCTCGGCCTCCCCGAGCCCGTCGACCCCGACGTGCTGATCCTCGTGGCCGCGAGAGCCCCTGACGTGCTCCTCGGCTCCGACGCCTGCCGCGTCCAGGCCGAGACCAAACTGGAACGCGCCTTCGCGATGACCCTGGACGGCCTGGGCTGCACCGGTTCCTCGGCGGCCTGGGGCCTCGCGCGGGACCTCCTGGCGGCCGACCCCGGCCGCGAGAGCGTCCTCATCGCCCACGCCTCGCGGCCCACCGGCGTCGACCGGGTGCGCGCGCCCGTCACGGTCATCGGCGACGGCGCGTGCGCGATGACCCTGGTCCGCGGCGGCAGGCCGGTCCTGCGCGCCCACCGGCAGGCCACCGACGGCAGGTTCAACGACCTGTTCGGCGTCGACTACCGGCAGGGCCCCTGGTACGAGTGGCGCGAGGAGTGCGCCGACCCGGACCGGTACCTCTTCGAACTGTCCATGCACTCGCGGCTTCGCCTGTCGCGCTTGGTGGACCAGGTCCTCGCCGACGCCGGGGCCGACAAGGGCGCGATCAGTGCGACCCTGATGCAGAACGTCACGGCGAGCGCGTTCGAGTTCTATGAGACCGTCCTGGGCCTGCCGATCCACCCGGTGTGCCCGGAGCGCCTGCGGCGGTACGGCCACCAGGGCGCGATGGACGTGGTGGCGAACCTCGACCGGCTCCTCGCCGAAGGCGGCCTGAGCCGCGGCGACCTGGTCCTGGTCCTGAACAACAGTCCGGTGGCGGCCTGGGCGGCCACCCTGTGGGAGGTGTAAGCGATGACAAGTGAACACACGGTCAAATGCCTGGTCTGGGACCTGGACAACACGCTCTGGAACGGCACCCTGAGCGAGGACGGCACGGTGGTCCTCGACGACGCCGTCCGCCGGACCATCGTCGAACTGGACTCGCGGGGCATCCTCCAGTCCGTGGCGAGCCGCAACGACCACGACCAGGCGTGGGCGCGCCTGGTCGAGCTCGGCGTCAGCGAGTACTTCCTGCTCCCGAAGATCCACTGGGGAGCGAAATCGGGCTCGATCGCGGCCATCGCCGACGCGCTCCGGTTCGCGCACAACACCATCGCCTTCATCGACGACACCCCGGCCGAACGCGCCGAAGTCGCTTACCACCTGCCGGACGTGCGCTGCTACCCCGCCGAGGCCGCGACCGACCTCCCAGGCCTGCCGGAGTTCACCCCCGCCGCCGTCACCCGCGACTCCGCGCGCCGCCGCGAGATGTACCGGGCCGGCTTCGAGCGGGACGCGACGCGCGACGCCTTCGAAGGGGCCGACGACGACTTCATCCGCTCCCTCGAAGTGACCATGGAGATCCGCCGCGCGGGCGAGGAGGACATCTCCCGCCTGGAAGAGCTCACCTTGCGCACCAGCCAGATGAACGCCACCGGCGTCCACTACTCCGACGCGGACCTGCGGGCCCTGCGCACCGCCGCCGACCACGAGGTCCTGGTCGTGTCGATGGCGGACCGCTTCGGCCCGTACGGCGCGGTCGGCATCCTGCTGCTGGCCCGGACCGCCCGCACCTGGCGCGTGAAGCTCCTCGCCACCTCCTGCCGCGTCGTCGCGGTCGGCGCGGGCTCGGTCCTGCTGCGATGGCTCATCGGCGAGGCCGCCGACGCGGGCGTGCACCTGCTCGCCGACTTCGCGCCCACGGGGCGCAACCGCATGATGGAGGTCGCCTACCGCTTCGCGGGGTTCGGCAGTGAGCGCTGCGACCGCTGCGCCGCCGAGGTGCCCGGCAGTGCTGACCCGCTCCACCTAGTTCCCGAACCGCAGTGCGCCGCTTCGACCATGGTGCTCGACGCCGTGTCGCTCGCGAAGGAGGCGGTCGCGTGAACGGGTCCACGATGTACGAATGGTTCGAGGCTTCGGTGCGCGCCCATGGGGACCGGCCCGCCCTCGAGATCGACGGCCTCGCTTACACGTACCGGGAGCTCGACCGCTGCGCCGTCCAGGTGGCGAACCGCGTGCTCGAGGCCGATCCCGAGCCGCGCCGGATCGGGCTGCTCGCGTCGCGGAGCCTGGTCGCCTTCGCCGGATACCTTGCGGCACAAAGGCTCGGCGCGGTCGTCACGCCGCTCAACCCCGGCTACCCCGCCGAACGGAACGCCCGGGTCTGCGAACTCGCGGGACTGCGGGTCCTCATCGCCGACGAGTCCGGCACCGCGCAGCTCGCCGCCGCGAAGTTCCCGGCGACATTGGCGCTCAAGGACGACGCTCTCGATCCCGCGCTCGACGAATCCGGCCCGCGGCGGCCCGCCGGGCCCGACGACACGGCCTACGTCCTGTTCACCTCCGGCTCGACCGGCCGCCCCAAGGGCGTCCCGATCCGGCACCGCAGCGTCGCCGCCTATGTGGACCGCAACCGCGAGTACTTCGAGGTCGACCCGGAGAGCCGCCTCTCGCACACCTTCGACCTGACCTTCGACCCGTCGATCTTCGACCTCTTCGTGACCTGGTCCGCCGGGGCGGCCCTCGTCGTCCCGGCCCGCAACGAACTGCTGGAACCGGTGAGGTACCTGGTCGAACGCGGAATCACGCACTGGTTCTCGGTCCCGTCCGTCGTCTCGGTCGCGGCCGGGCTCGGCAACCTGCCCGCCGGGCTCGCCCACGGCGTTCGCCGCAGCAGCTTCATCGGCGAGCGCCTCACCTTGCCCCAGGCCCGGGCGTGGGCCGAGGCCGTGCCCGGATCGACCATCGACAACGTCTACGGCCCCACCGAACTCACCGTCGCCTGCACCGAGTACCGGCTGCCGCGCGACCCCGAGCACTGGCCCGCGACCGCCAACGACACCGTCCCCATCGGACCGGTCTACCCGTTCCTCGACCACCGCATCCTCGACGAGGACGGGAAGCCCGCCCCCGAAGGCGAGCTGTGCGTGCGCGGCGTCCAGCGCTTCGACGGCTACCTGGACCCGACTGACGACGCCGGGCGCTTCCTGCGCTGGGACGAGGCGACCGGCCGCGCGGTCGACGCCGACACTGTGGACGACGCCAGCTACTACCGCACCGGCGACCGCGTGCGCCACGAGGCCGGGGCCCTGGTTCACTTGGGGCGCCTGGACAACCAGGTCAAAGTTCGCGGCTACCGCATCGAGCTCGGCGAGGTCGAGGCCGCGCTGCGCCGCCACCCGCGCATCGCCGAGGTCGTGGTCCTCGCGGTCGACGCCGACAACGGAACCGAGCTGGTCGCCTGCCACACCGGGGAACCGCTCGCGCCCGTCGAGGTCGTCACCTGGCTGCGGCGGCACCTGCCCATGCACATGATCCCGCGCCGCTACGAGTCCGTGCCCGCGCTCCCGTTGAACCCCAACGGGAAGATCGACCGCCCGGCGCTCTTGCGGCAGATCCTCCAGACCCAGTGAACCGATCGAAATGAGCCTGCCTTGCTGTCAATTCTGAAGGACCTGAAGCCGCCGCCGGGAGTCGTCCGCGTGCTCGCGGCCAGCAACCTGGCCCGCACGCTCGGCCAGGGCTTCATCGTCTCCGCGAGCGTGCTGTTCTTCACCGGCTCGGTCGGCATCCCCGCCCAGGAGGTCGCGTTCGGCCTCACCGTCGCCTCCGCCGCCGGGATGCTCGTCGGCATGCTCGGCGGCCACGCCGCCGACGTGCTGGGGCCCAAGCGGATGGCGATGGCGTTCATCACCGTGCAAGGGCTGGCCATCGGCGGGTACGTGCTGGTCGGCGGCTTCACCAGCTTCGTGGTGGCCGCCAGCGTCGTGATGATGGCCGACGCCTCGGCGACGGCCGCGCGCGGCGCGGTCATCGCCGCCGCCGTCCCCCCGGAAGACCGGGTGAAGTCCCGCGCGTACCTGCGGTCGGTCACCAACTTCGGCCTCTCGATGGGCATCCTCGCCGGAGGCGCGGCCCTGGTGCACGACAGCCGCGCCACCTACACCGCCATGCTTATCGCCAGCGGCTGCATGTTCATCGTCGCCGCCCTCCTCTACCTCCTGGCCCCGCCGGTCCCGGCCGTCGAGCGCCCCGCGAAGGACGAGCGGAAGAGCATCTTCCGGGACCGCCCGTTCCTGGTGGTGGCGTTGATCAACGCGGTGCTCATCATGAACGACGGCCTCCTCACCGTCGCCCTGCCGTTGTGGATCTCCGAGCGCACCGACGCGCCGGTCGCCACCTACGCCGCCGTCCTGGTCATCAACACGGTCACGGTGGTCCTGTTCCAGGTACGGATGAGCCGCGGCGCCGAAGACGTCCTGGGCGGCTCCCGAGCCTTCCGCAAGGCCGGCATCCTCTTCGCCGTCTGCTGCGCGATCTTCGCGGCCGCCGCCGGGCAACCCGTCTGGGTCGCCGTCGCCTGCCTCTGCCTGGGCGCGTTCGTACACGTCTTCGGCGAACTGCTCTACGCCGCAGGCCAATGGGCTATGTCCTTCGGGCTCGCCCCCGACCACGCGCAAGGCCAGTACCAGGGCCTCATCGGCGTGGCCACGAAGCTCGGCGCCACCGCCGCCCCCGCGATCACCGGCGTCCTCATCCTCGGCTGGGGCTGGCCCGGCTGGCTGCTGTTCGGCGTCATCCTCATGGCCGCCGGGTTCTGCGCCCCGCCCGTGGCCCGCTGGGCCGTCCGCAGCCGCGCCGCCGAATCCGCCGCCGAACCGCAGACCGCGACGGTCTGACCAAAGGAGACACCCCATGGACCTCGGTCTGTTCTACTTCGCCGACGCGGGCGACGCCGCCGACGGCGACCGGTACCGCCTCCTGCTCGACGGCGCCCGGTTCGCCGACGAGCACGGCTTCTCGGCGGTCTGGACGCCCGAACGCCACTTCCACCCCTTCGGCGGCCTCTACCCGAACCCCTCCGTGACCTCGGCGGCCGTCGCGGCCGTCACCGGCAACATCCAGATCCGCGCCGGAAGCGTGGTCGCCCCGCTGCACCACCCGGCGCGCATCGCCGAAGAATGGGCCGTGGTCGACAACCTCTCCAACGGACGGGTCGGCCTCGCCTTCGCGTCCGGCTGGCACGCACAGGACTTCGCGCTCCGACCCGAGAACTACGCCGACCGCAGGCAGATCGTGCTCGACACCGCCGCGACCGTGCGCCGCCTCTGGCGGGGCGACCCGGTCGAGCTGACCGACGGCACCGGGCAGCCCTGCGAGGTCCGCGTCTACCCCAGGCCCGTGCGCGACCGCCTCCCGGTCTGGATCACCAGCGCCGGGGGAGCCGAGACCTTCCGCAGCGCGGGCGCGATGGGCGCCGGGGTCCTCACCCACCTGCTCGGCCAGGACCTGGACGACCTGGAGGCCAAGATCGGCGCGTACCGCGAGGCCGTCGCCGCCCGCCCCGACGCCGACGGCTGGCCCGGCCACGTGGTCGTCATGGTCCACACCTTCCTCGGCACCGACGAGGAGGCGGTGCGCGAGACCGTGCGCGAGCCTCTCTGCGACTACCTGCGCAGCTCCCTCGGCCTGCTCCTGGGCTCCCAGGCGCACGGCACCCGCAAGATCGACCCGGCCCGCCTCAGCGAGAACGACCGGGAGTTCCTGGTCCGCCGCTCGTTCGACCGCTACTACGACGACGGCGGCCTGCTCGGCACCGTGGACAAGGCCGCCAAGGTCATCGACCGGCTCGCCAGTCTCGGCGTCGACGAAGCGGCCTGCCTCATCGACTTCGGCCCGCCCGCCGACCAGGTGCTCGACGCGCTGACGCACCTCGACGCGCTGCGCGAGTACGCGGCCGGAATCAAGGCCGCGTCATGACCGCGACCGAGCAGGCGCGCGGCCTGTCGCAGCGCTTCCGCCGCACTGCGGGCCGGTTCCCCACCGGCGTCACGGTGCTGAGCGCCATGGTCGGCCCCCGGCCCTGCGGCATGACCGTCAACTCCTTCACCGCCGTATCGATTTCCCCGCTCCTGGTCCTGGTCTCGCTGAGCAGTGCCTCGCGGACCGGCAAAGAGGTGATGAGCGCGGGCGCGTTCGCCGTGACCGTCCTGGCCTCCGGGCAGCGCGACGAAGCGCGCTGGTTCGCCGATCCAGCCCGGCCCGGCGGCACCGAGGCGTTCGCGCGCTGGCCCCACTGGGCCGCGCCGCACAGCGGCGCCCCGGTGCTCGCCGACGGCGTCGCCTACTTCGACTGCCTGGTCGACGCGATCCACCCGGCGGGCGACCACGACGTGGTCATCGGCCGGGTCCTGGAGTTCAGGGTCCTTTCCGAGCGTGAACCGCTGGTGTTCCTGGACAGCGGCTTCAAGACGAGCCAAGACCATCCACTGAGGAGTGCATGATGCGGACCTTCGAGGACCTGGAATGCTACGGACTCGCCGTGCGGGCCGAGGTGCATCCGGCGGCAGCGGCGCTGGTGGCGGACTTCTTCAACCCCGGCGCACCGGCGGGGAAGTCGACCGGTCGGCCCGCGATCGAGCTGCGGATCGACGTCGTGGACGGCCGCGACGCCGCCACGGTCGAACCGCCGCACACAGAGGAGGTCATCGCCGCCGACCCGATCGTCATCGACTCGGGCAGGTCCCGCGCCGAGATCGACCCGAAGGCCATGACCATCGACATGACGCTGTCGAAGTCCGACCTGGACGACCCGATCATCTGGGGCCGTTGGATGTTCGAGCGCGCCTTCCTCTATCTGGTGTGCCGGTCGGCGCGGCACTACCCGTTGCACGCGGGAGGCTTCGTGCTCGACGGGCGCCGGGTGCTGGTGTCCGCGCCCACCGGGACCGGCAAGTCGACGTTCGGCTACTGGGCGGCCAGGAACGGCGCGGTGCTCGCGGGCGAGGACATCATGGTCCGCTCGATTGACGGGCCCGCCCGGGTCGTGACCGGCCTGCCTCAGGTGATGTACCTCGACGCCGGGCTCTTCGACCGATGCGAGGAGCTGACCGGGCTGCCCACTGCGGCAGTCGATGACGGCCGCAAGTTCCGCGTCAGCTGGACCGGCAGGCCAGAGGTCGCGCTCGCGCCCCGGCTGCGCCCGGAGGTGCTGGTGTTCCTGCGGCACGGGGAACCCGGGGTCAGGCCGGTCCCGTTGGAGGAGGCGGTGGACCGCTGCCGCGACGACATCCTCACCGGGAAGTCCGACCCCGCCGTCTCGCAGGCGGTCGAGGCCGACCTTCGGGGCTTCCTGCGAGAACTGCCCATTATGGAACTGGGTCTGTCGCTGGACTTCGACGCGAGCCTCGCGGCGCTGCGGAGCGCCCTCAACGACCTGTGAGCAGATCCGTGCCGCTGTGGACGGTGACGTCGACCGGTTCGCCGGTCGCCACCGCCACGGCGGCCGCGTAACCCTCGGACGCCCGCAGATCGAACAGCCGCATCGCCAGCGCGGGTCGGCCCTCGAAGGCCCGCAACGCTGCCGGACTGCGGTGGTCACTCACCCGTAGGCGCCGCATCGGGAACCGCAGGCCGTCCCCGGTGGCCTTGAGGACCGCCTCCTTGCGCACCCAGTACGTGAAGAACGCCTCCCGCTGCGCTTTCGGCTCCAGGGCCTCGAACTCGAGGAGCTCCCCGGGCGCGAGCACCCGCTCCGCCAGGCCTTCGGCGACCGCATCGCGGGACTCCACGTCGACCCCGACCGGCCCTGCCCCGGTTACCGCCACCGCTACCCGCTCCCCGGAATGGCTCACCGAGAAGTGCGCCAGATCCCCGGCGATCCTCGGCTTCCCGTGGGGCCCACCGCAATCGTCGCATTCCCGATCGATCCGCAGCTCGCCCGGCTCGGTCCCGGTCAACCGCCCCAGCAGGATCCGGCTGAGCGCGCAGCCGATCGTGAACCGGGCGCGATCCACCTCCTGGCGGTAGGCGTCGGCGCGCCCGCGCTCCTGCTCGTTCAGCAGCCCGCGGTGCCAGTCCCTGACGTCACCGGGCCCGGCCCACCACACCTGGCACTCGCCCCGCCCGAGCACTACCGCGCCTTCGCGCCGCGGAGGTACCGCACGATCTCCGAGAAGTCGCGCTGGTCCAGCCCGTCCGCCACCGCCGCGGCGAACCGCCCCTGGGCGGCGGCGACGATGCCGTCCTCGGCCAGTCCGGCCCGGAGGCACAGCCGCAAGTCCTTCTCTGCCAAGCCGAGTGCGAACCGGGTGGGGCCGTCGGTGTCGTCGATCCGCTGCCGGACGCGTTCCGCGAGCGAGGTGACGGCGGTGGACGAGAGCGCTTCGAAGACGTCCTCTTCGTTCAACTCGAGGGTCCGGGCGAGTTCGAGCGCCTCGCCCATGACCCCGAACGAGGCGATCATCGCCGCGTTCACCACGACTTTCAGTTTCGCGCCGGACGAGAGCGGACCCACATGGCGCACGGTTCCGAGCGTGCTGAGCACCGGCTGGCACGCGGCCACGACCTGGGCGTCGCCGCCCGCGCTGATGCGCAGGGCCCCGGCTTCCGCTTGCGGGAGGCTGCCCTGGACCGGCGCGTCGACGAGGTGCACAGTGTCGGGAAGCCGTTCGCGCAGTTCCCGGACGGCCTCGGGGCCGATCGTGGACATGTCGATGACGGTGGTGCCCTCCGCGAGCGCCGTCGCGGCGTCGTGCTCGCCGAACAGGACTTCGAGCACCGCTTCCGGCCCGGTGAGCATGGTGACGACGAACTGCCGCCCCGCCACGGCCTGCCGCGCGTCGGCGGCCGCCGACGCGAACCCCTCCATCGCGTCCGAAGTCCGATTCCACACGGCCACATCGAATCCCGCATCGATGAGCCGCCGGGCCATGATGCGGCCCATCCTGCCGAGGCCAATGAAGCCGATCGAGGTCATGGCCGCCAGTCTAGACCTGGAGGCGATCGTCGCGGGGTCCGCGAGCGCGCCGCTCAGCGGCGGTGAGCTCGCGATACCCCGGTTTCTTGCTCGGAGTGAGCCGAAGGTGTGACCAGGGTCGAGTCGTTTATGCCTGACGGTCCGCCAGGGCGTCCGCGACGACCGGTCGCAGCAGGTCGATCCAGGCACGGTAGCCCGCGCCGTTGAGATGGAGGTCGTCCAGGGTGTAGGCGCGGTTCAGCGCTCCGGCTTCGTCGGCGAGCGCGGGCCACAGGTCGAGGAACCGGATGCCTCGGGCGTGCGCGATCTCGCGGTAGCGGTCGTTGAGCTCCTGGATGCGTTCGCGGCGTTTGGCCCTGCGGGGCATTACGCTCTGGAGGACGATCTGCGCGTCAGGGGCGTCCGCCTGGATGGCTGACACGATGCGATCCACATTGGCGGCGATCGCTTCGGTCGGGTACTGCAGGCTCAGGTCGTTGGTGCCGATGAGCAGCAGGACGGCGCGCGGCGGGCCTGCCGTGGCGGTGTGGAGCCGTTTCAGGACGCCGGTGGTCGTGTCGCCGCCGATACCGCGGTTGGCGACCGCCAGGCCCGGGAACCATTCGTGCCATTGGCCGCCTTCGGTGATGCTGTCGCCGAGGAAGACGATCTCGCCGCCGTGCAGCTCCAGCTGCTCGAAGTGGGAGGCCTTCATCGCCCGCGACGGTCCGAGGAACCGCCGCTCGATCATGCGGTGCCAGTCGGTGAACATGTGCTGCTCCTTCTCGAGTCTTCGTGTCAGCGCACGGATTTGATGCGGGTGACCAGTGATCCGCCGATGGCGGTGCAGATCGCGGCTGCCACATAGACGGCCGTGTAGTTCTGCTCGCCCCCGGCCGCACCGATGGTCAGCAGTGCCGCGGCGGCGAGCGCGGCGATCGACTGCGGGATGGCGACGGCGAACTGGGTGAGGTTGATGAACCGGCCGGCGTCGGTGTCGCGCTCGGGGAGCACGTCGATGAACAGGGCCTGGTCGACCGCCGAGAACACGCCGATGGCGAGGTTGCACACGAAGGTGCCGACGATGAGCTGCGGCAGGTCGTCTGCGAGCACGGTCACGATGGTGCCCAGGGAGAACAGGAGCCCTGAGCCGATCACGAACACCTTGCGGCGGCCGAGCCTGTCGGAGAGCCCGCCGCTGCCGAGTGCTCCGATGATCGTGGCGGCCACGCCGATGATGCCCACGGTGGCGACGGTGCCGCCGATCTCGCTCACCGGGATGTCCAGCCGGGACGCGAAGAAGTACGCGGTGTAGGTGGTGTTGAGCGTCAGGCCGAAGAAGAACAGGAAGCGGGCGATCCAGTTCCAGGCGAAATCGGGGTAGCGCCGCGGGTCGAACCCGTATTTCGACAGCACCGACGTCGCTGTCAGCGCCTCGGTGACGACCAGGCCGCGGCTGTCGTCCTCACGGGCCAGCAGCACGAACAGGGCCATCAGGACCGTGCCGATCGCACCGGGCACGAGGAAGAGCAGGAACGGGTCGGCGGCGAACGAACCGGCGATCACCGCGCCGAGGACCGGGGCGACCATGGTCGCGAAACCGGCGAACCCGGCGACCTTGCCGCGCTGCGACTCCGGGAGCCGGTCGGCCTGGAGCGTGACGAGGTTGTTGGCGGCCTGGCTCCAACCGATCTGGGCGATCACCCAGGCGGCGCACAGCAGCGACACGCTCGGCGCGGCCGCCATGGCGACCAGGCCGACGGCCCCGACGACGGTGCCGCCGATGATCCAGGGCCGACGCCGTCCCAGCCTGGAACGGGTGCGGTCGCTCAACTGCCCGAAGAACGGCCCGAAGACCATGGTCGAGGCCGAACCGATGCCCAGGACGATCCCGAGGTACTCCTCATGGTCGGGCGCGAGCGCATTGACCTGAACGGCAAGGGAGACGCCGATCGGCGTCACCCAGGCGATATAGGCGCCGAAGATGGCGAGGATCAGCAGCAGGACCCAGCGGCCGTTCGCCTTCGGCTGCTCAGTGCGGGTGGCACCAGGCCCCGGCGGTGGTTGGTCGAGGACCGCGCCTGCGTCCGCGACGACCGCGGAAGGGAGATCGTTGGTCATGGTCTCGTGACTCCTTTGTCAATTCGGTGAGGGATCAGGTGATGGGGATCAGTTGGCGTGCAAGGTGAGCGACTGCGGTTCGCAGCCCTCCGAGGTGGCGGTCACGGTGATCGCTCCGGGCCCGGTGGGCCGCACGATCGCGAGGGCCCGGCCGTCGAAGGTCAGGTGCGTGTCGTTGCAGAAGCCCTCGTCGGTCACGGGGTTGGCGCTGCCGAGCGCCTGGAGGACCGCCGGGCCCTCGACCGCGACGGTGACGGCGCGGTCCAGGGCATGGTGGACGACGCCGTCTCCGTCGGCGAGCATGATGTCTACAAAGGCCAGATCGTTGTCGGCGTCCAGTTCGGACCGGTCCGATTCCATGGACAGTCGCAGGTCAGCGCCGGCCGAGGCCAAACCGGCCCGGCCGGTTTCCGCCCCGCGGGTGTAGGCCACGGCGGTCAGCTCGCCCGGCTCGTACAGGAGGTCGAAGTCCGCGCGGAAGCGCCGCTCGGCACCGACTTTCGCGCGCCCGAGGCTGCGGCCGTCGAGCAGCAGCTCCACTTCTTCGGCGTCCGAGTAGACCTCGACGCGGACGGGTGCGCCCACATGATCGGGCCAGCTCCAGCCCGAGAGGGTGTCGCTCCATGACCACGGCGTCGCCACGGCGACCTCGGCCGCGTACCGCTCGGGCCGCTGCACGGCGATGTAGGGCGTTGAACGGAGCCCGAAGACCGTCTCGCGGTAGTACGAGACCGGTCGGCGATGCCCGGTGATGTCGAGGTCCCCGCACCACGCGGTCAGACCCGGGAACCCGCTGGAGAACGATGCGGCGCCCTCGCCTTCGCCCGCGTACTGGATCAGGCCGATCCCGGTCTCGCCCAGGTAGTCCCAACCGGTCCAGGTGAAGTCCCCGATGATCCGGCCGTGGGCCTTCACGAGCTCCCAGTTCCGGTCGATCACGCTCGGCCAGGTCTCGGCGCCCACGATGATCCGGTCCGGGAACGCCGCCGCGTCCGGCTCGTACCGGGCCTCGCCGTAGTTCATCCCGGCCACGTCCAGCACCGCGAACGACTCCTCGGTCCGCTCGGTCACCATCGGCGAGGCCTGGATCTGGTCCATCATCTGCCCGAACCCGGCCATCATCCCGTTCACGCCGCCCGCGTCGGCCCCGGCGCTCTCGCGGCGCTGCCGCATCGCCGGGATCACCGCGTCCAGGACGGACACGAAGCCGTTGACCCCGTTGGTGACGAACCGGGTCGCATCGAGCGTGCGCACCTTCTCGGCCAGACGGCGGCTCCAGACTGATCCGTGAGCGGTGCCGGTCTCGGGGATCTCGTTCCCGATCGAGTAGAAGACGACGCTGGGGTGGTTGAAGTCCTTGGCGACCATCGCCTCCAGATCCCGCTCCCACCACTGCGGGAAGTCGAAGGCGTAGTCGAAGTCGGACTTGCCGGAGGTCCACATGTCGAACGACTCGTCCATCACGAGCATCCCGAGGCGGTCGCAGGCCTCCAGCATCGCCGGGCTCGCCGGGTTGTGCGCGCTCCGGATCGCGTTGAACCCGGCCTCCTTGAGCAGCCGCACCCGCCGTTCCTCCGCTGCCGCGAAGGAAGCCGCGCCGAGCGGGCCGTTGTCGTGGTGCACGCACGCGCCGCGCAGCTTGACCATCTCGCCGTTGATCCGCAGCCCGTGCTCGGGGTCGAGCCGGAGCGAGCGGATGCCGAACGCGAGGTCCGCCTCCTCGACGAGGCGGTCGCCGTCCAGGAGGCGCAGCTCGGCCGTGTACAGGTTCGGGTCGTCCACGCTCCAGAGCTTCGGCTCGGGGACGTACCGGCGCTGCCGCACCACCCCGGACCCGCCCGGCGGCAGCGTGATCGGCGAGCGGCCGCGCACGAGCTCGGTCCCGTCGGGGCCGGTGACCGCACCGGTGACGAGGTAGGTCGCGGTCGTCAAACCGCCGTTGACGACTGTGGCCTCGATGTCGACGACGGCGCGCTCGCCGTCGATGTCCGGGGTGGTGATCCGGATGCCGTCCACGGCGAAGTGGACCGGCTCGGTGACGTGCAGGTGCACCTCCCGGTGGAGCCCAGCGCCGGTGTACCAGCGGGAGTCGAGGTGGGCGCGGCATTCGACGCGGATCTCGTTGTCCCCGCCGAACGTCAGGTACGGGTCGATGCGCACGGTGAACCGCGAGTAGCCGTAGGCGTGCTGGCCTGCGAGGGCGCCGTTGACGTAGACCATCGCGTCGCGGTAGACCCC
Organism: Glycomyces sp. NPDC050141; assembly: GCF_055586545.1. Taxonomy (NCBI): domain Bacteria; kingdom Bacillati; phylum Actinomycetota; class Actinomycetes; order Glycomycetales; family Glycomycetaceae; genus Glycomyces; species Glycomyces sp. NPDC050141. Next base: position 48,054 of record NZ_JBVJHZ010000015.1, read on the forward strand.
GTCGAATTCGAGGACGTACCGCTTGCCCGCGTCCTCAGCGGGCACGGGAAGGGTCCTGCGGTACTCGAATGCGCCGCCGGGGAAGTACCCGGTGGTCTCGCCGCGCGGGACGTCGGCATGCCGCTGGGCGCCGATGAGGGCGTCGTGGGGGAGTACCGCCTCGGTCCAGGCCTCGGCGCCCGCGCCGCCGAGCTCCTGGAATGCGGTGGTCTTCGGCCGGTACGACCAACCGCGGTTGAACTGCCGTCGCGTCATGGCGAACTCCTCAGGCTCCGGTGTCAGCGCGTCGGCGGACAAGGTTGTTAACGCGCGTAACCTAGGGAAGCACACGTTGTTAACGCGCGTCAACTCCGGGGCCGAACTCGTCCCGTAAGATCCTGTTGCACCCACTCGCAAGCCGAAAGGAGACGGACATGGCGGTCACCAGCGCCGACGTCGCCAAACGCGCCGGCGTCTCGCGCGCGACCGTGAGCCTGATCCTCAACGGCCGCGACGAGCGCTTCGCCAGCGAAACGCGCGACCGCGTGCACCGGGCCGCGGCCGAGCTCGACTACCACCCGTCGGTCGCCGGACGCACCCTCGCGCGCGGCTCCAGCGACCTGGTCGTCCTGCTCATTCCGAACACCACCTTCGGCAAGAACCTGCAGGATCTGGTCGACCGGCTCACCGAAGCCCTCGCCGCCGCCGGGCTCACCCTGGTGCTGCGGTTCTCTGCGCCGTCGAGGCAGTCGCTCGACCGCATCGCGGTCGGGATGGCCCCGGCAGCGGTGGTCTCGATGATCCCGTTCACCCCGGAGCAGCGCAGACTCCTCGACGAGCGCGGCGTTCACGCGGTCGAGCCCTCGCACGCCGACGACGCCCGCAACCGCGCCATCGGCGAACTCCAAGCCCGCCACCTCATCGCCCGAGGGCACACGCGACTGGCGTTCGCCCACCTCGCGGACGCCCGCCAGGACCCTTTCGGCCTCCTCCGGGAGGAGGGCGTTCGCGCCGCCTGTATCGAAGCAGGACTTGCCGAACCGAAGATCGTGCGCCTCGACGTCGACTCGCAGGACGCCCTGGCCGCGGTGGACGAACTCGAACCGCCGGGAATCGCCGTGGTCTGCTACAACGACGACGTCGCCACCGCGCTCCTGTCGGCCGGGACGGTTCGCGGCTGGCGCGTCCCGACCGAGCTCGCACTGATCGGCATGGACGCGACCCCGCTCTCCCGGCTCACGATTCCCCCGCTGACCACGGTCGCCTACGACCTCGGCGCGGCGGCGACCGATATGTTCGAGCGAGTCCTCGCCGAACTCGGCCGTGCCGACGCGGCGGCGAACGCCCCCGTCGGCTCCCCGCTGACGATCGTTCCCGGCGGAACCTCCTGAACCGCAAGGCCACGCACTAGAACCCAAGAAAGCCGTCGGTTAGCCCGGCGGGCGCCGCCCCGGTGCGGCGCGGATGTGCGCGCGTTCGCCCTGTCTGCCGACGAGGCTGAGGAACTCGACGGGTCCGGCGCTCGTCGCGCCGAACCAGTGCGGGGTGCGGGTGTCGAACTCGGCGGCCTCACCCGGTTTGAGGAGAATGTCGTGCTCGCCGAGGACCAGGCGGAGGCGGCCGTTGAGGACGTAGACCCAGTCGTACCCCTCGTGCGTGCGCATGTCGGGTTCGGCATCGTCCCGGCCGGTCGGCAGCACGAACTTGTACGCCTGGATCCCGCCGGGCCGCTGGGTGAGCGGGAGGATCGTCGCCCCGTCACGGCAGGCGATCGGGCGCAGGTGCACGCGCGGATCGCCGGTGGGCGGGGCGTCCACGAGCTCGTCGAGCGTGACGCCGTAGGCCCGGGCGAGGGGGAGGAGCTGTTCGAGGGTCGGACGCCGCAGGCCCGACTCGAGGCGGGACAGCGTGCTCGCCGAGATGCCGGTCTCCGCCGCGAGGTCGAGGAGCGTGACGTCGCGGCCCAGGCGCAAGCGTTTGAGTCGCGGCCCGACCGCGTCGAGCGTCGATTCCAGATCCGTTCCCATGTCCCCATTTTGCCATTCGGCAAATAGCTTTGCACATTCTCGGGATCGAGCGTCACCATCGTGCGGTGCCCCGCCCCGGGGCACAGGCCCACAAGGAGGGGAACGATGACCGAGTTCGACAGGGACGCTTGGGAACAGCGCTGGCGGCAGAAGCGCGGTGCCGCGCACCCGGCGAATCCGTACCTCGCCGAAGCGGCCGACGACCTCGTTCCGGGCACGGCCCTGGACGCGGGATGCGGGGCCGGCGCCGCGCGGTCGAACTCCACGACGTCGTCGTGCGCGCCGTCAAACGCCCCTGAACCCGCCCGAATTCATGCTGAGAGGACTCCAATGACTTCGCAAGTCCCCACGCGCGCAGCCGAACCCGACCCGACCGTCGACGATCCACGCCGACGCCGCGAGATCCTGGCCGCCGTCTGCGTCGCCCTCATGGCCGTCATCGCCTCCGTGTCAGGGCTCAACGTCGCCCAGCCCCAGCTGGCCGTCGCCTTCGACGCGTCGCAGACCCAGGTGCTGTGGTTCATCAACATCTATACGATCACCCTCGCCGCCCTGCTGCTGCCGCTCGGCGCCCTCGGCGACCGCTGGGGCCGCAAACCGGTGCTGCTGACCGGCCTCGCCGTCTTCGGCGCGGCCAACGCCGCCGCCGCGCTCGCCACCGCGACCGAGGTGATGCTCGGCGCCCGGCTGCTGGCCGGGGTCGGTGCGGCGGCGATCATGCCGGTCACCCTCGCAGTCATCACCTCGACCTTCCCCGAATCCGAGCGTGCCAAGGCGATCGGCGTGTGGACCGGCGTCGCCGGAGGCGGCGGCATCCTCGGGATGTACCTCTCGGCGCTCCTGGTCGACGTGGCGGACTGGCGGTGGCTGTTCGCCCTGCCGGTCGGGCTGGTCGTCGCCGCAGCCGCGATGACCGCCCGCGCCGTCCCGAACTCGCGCGAACCCGCCCGCCACCCGTTCGACCTCGGCGGCTCGATCACCTCCGTGATCGCCGTGGTCGGCCTCGTCTACTACCTGCACGAAGCCCCCGATCAGGGCTGGAGCGACCCGATCGCGCTGCTCGGTCTGCTCATCGGGGCCGCGGCCGCCGCCGCGTTCACCGTCTGGGAACTGCGCAGGCGCGCGCCGCTGCTCGACCTGCGCCTGTTCCGCGACCGCGGCCTCGCGGGCGGCGCGCTGGCGCTGCTGGTCGTGTTCGGCGTGCAGGCCGGGATCTTCGTGGTGCTGTTCCTGTACTTCCAGGCGGTGCTCGGCTGGACCGGCCTCCAGTCCACGTTGGCGCTCATGCCCATGGCGCTGCTGATGATGGCGGCCTCCGGACTCGCCCCGAAGGCCGCCGCGCGCGTCAGCGCGCGCTCGATGATGGCGGTCGGCATCCTCCTCGGCGGCGTCGGCCTCGCCCTCATGGCGGCGTTCGTCTCCGTCGACGGCGGCTACCCGTCGATCCTCCCCGGCATGCTCTCCATGGGACTCGGCATGGGGTTGACGATGACACCGTCGACCGAGGCCATCACCGCGGCGCTGCCCCGTGAACGTCAAGGCGTCGCCTCCGCACTCAACGACATCACCCGGGAATTCGGCACGGCCCTCGGGGTCGCGCTCCTCGGCGCAGTCCTCACCGCCGGATACCGGAACGCCGTGGATTCCCGCCTCGACGGCACCGACGCCGCCACCGCCAGAGACGGCATCGCCACCGCCTTCTCCGCCGCTGAGCATGCGGAGACGGACGCCGATACGCTCATCCGCGCCGCCCAAGAGTCCTTCGTGGATGGATGGCGCCAGTCCATGTGGGTGGGCGCCGCGGTCATGGCGGCCCTGCTCCTCTACATCCTCGCGCGGGGCCCGCGCCGTCCCGCAGGATAGCGAGCGCCCTCGCTCAGGCGTCGCCTTCGCTGTGCAGCGTCTCCTTGATCTTGGCGATCGCGAAACCCCACGCCTGGCCCGCGGTCGTCTTCGGCGGGACGGCGATCTCCTGCGGATTGGTGAGGACGTCGATGACGACGGGTCCGGGCAGCGCCAGGGCCTCGGCCATGGCCGTGCGGAGCTTGGCGGGGTCGGCGATGCGGATTCCGGTGGCGCCCATAGCTTCGGCGACCGCCGCCAGGTCCGGGTTGGGGAGCACCGTGCCGAACTCGGGCAGGCCCGCCTGCTCCTGTTCGAGCTTGACCATGCCGAGCCGGTGGTTGTCGAACACGACCAGTTTGACGTCGAGCGCGTACCTGACCGCCGTGAGCAGGTCGCCCAGCAGCATCGTGAAGCCCCCGTCGCCGCAGAACGCGATCACCTGGCGGCCCGGGAACGCGGTCGCGGCCCCGATGGCCTGCGGCATCGCGTTCGCCATCGAACCGAGGTTGTAGGAGCCGATGAGCCGCTGGCCGGGCCGCATACGGACGAAGCGGGCCAGCCAGACCGTCGACATGCCGGTGTCCGACGTGAACACCGCGTCGTCGGCCGCGAGGTCGCCGACGGCCGCCGCGACCGCCTCGGGGCGGATGCGGTGCCCCGGGTCGTCGAGCGCCGACCGGGCCTTCTGGGCCAGGCCCTCGCCGTAGGCGGGGTCGGTGAGCCGGGCCTGGCGTTCGCGCCACCGCCCGTACTCCTCGCGGATACGCGCGAGTCGGCCGCCGTCGCGCGCCCGGCCTTCAACCAGCCGGTTCAGCGCCTGCAGGGTGAGCTCGGCGTCGCCGACCAGTCCGATGTCGACGGGCACCCGCCTGCCGAGGTGCTCGGCGCGCGCGTCGATCTGGACGACCTCGGCGTCCTCGGGATACCAGTCCCGGTAGGGGAAGTCGGTGCCGGCCATGAGCAGCAGGTCGCAATCGGTCATCGCCTTCGCGGCGGCCGGGTTGCCGAGCAGACCGACCTGGCCGACCTGGTGCGTCTCGTCGGCGTCGTAGATCTCCTTGGCCTTCAAAGTGACCACCACGGGCGCGCCGAGGCGCTCCGCGAGCTCCAGCACCTCGGCGCGGGCCGCCGACGAGCCGCAGCCCGCCAGGATCGTGACCCTGTGCGCGGCTTCGAGCATCGCGGCGGCGCGCTTGAGGTCGGCGGCCTCGGGCACCGAGCGGACCCGGCCCCGGAACGCCCGCGCCGGGCGCGGATCGGCCACCGGCTGCGGCCCGACGTCGCCCGGGAGGCTGAGCACGGCCACACCCGGGCCGTTCAACGCGGCCTCCACGGCCTGGTCCAGCAGGTACGGCATCTGGGCCGGACTGGTGACGGTGCGGTTGAACAGCGCCACGTCGCGGAACAGGTGGTCGTTGTCGACCTCCTGGAAGTAGTCCGATCCGAGCTCGGCCAACGGCACCTGCCCGGTGATCGCCAGCACCGGCGCGTGGCTCTTTGCGGCGTCGTACAGGCCGTTGAGCAGGTGCACCGCGCCCGGCCCGACGGTGCCGGCGCACACCCCGAGCCGCCCGGTCAGCTGCGCGACCGCCCCGGCGGCGAACGCGGCGGCCTCCTCGTGGCGGGTCGCGACCCAGTCGATGCCCTCGGTGGTGCGGATCGCGTCGGTGACGCTGTTGAGCGCGTCGCCGACCACGCCGAAGACGTGCCGCACCCCTTGCGACACCAGTGCGTCCACGATGGTCTGACTGACGGACTTCGACATCCTGTCTCCCTCTCCTAGAAGCGGTCGGCCGAGGCGGTGTGCCAGTCGGCGGCCCACGTCGGCGGCGTCTCGGCGAGCAGCTGGCCCGGACCGAGGCCCGGATGGACCTCGTCGAACGGGGTCAGGGTGTGGTCGGCGGTGCGCCGCACCAGGTGCGCGGGGCGCAGCGCCTCCGGGCCGGGCAGTCCCATCGCGGCGATGAGCGCCGCGGCGCTGGCGACGGTCTCGCGCTGGAAGCTGCGTACCCGCTCGGCCTTGGTGCCCGTCTCGAGGGCCCGGTAGCGGCGCGGGTCCTGGGTCGCGACGCCGACCGGGCAGCGGTTGGTGTGGCAGCGCTGGGCCTGGATGCAGCCGAGCGCCATCATCATGGCGCGGGCGGCGTTCGTGTAGTCGGCGCCCTGGATGAGGCGTTTGACGATGTCGGCGCCCGAGGCCACTTTGCCTGAGGCCCCGACGCGGACGTGCTCGCGGAGATTCGTCCCGACGAGAGCATTGTGGACGAAGGTGAGGCCGTCGGTGAGCGGCATGCCCACGTTGTCCTCGAATTCGAGCGGTGCCGCCCCGGTGCCGCCTTCGGAGCCGTCGACGATGATGAAGTCGGGCATGATGCCGGTGGCGATGGCCGCCTTGCAGATCGCGAGGAACTCGCTGCGCCGCCCGACGCAGAGTTTGAACCCGACGGGTTTGCCGCCGCAGCGTTCGCGCAGCTCGGCGACGAACTCCAGCAGGCCGGTCGGGCCCGCGAACGCCGCATGGCCGGGCGGGGAGACGCACTTCTCGCCGACCGGGACGCCGCGGATGCCGGCGATCTCGGGGTTCACCTTCGCGGCGGGCATGACCCCGCCGATGCCCGGCTTCGCGCCCTGCGAGAGCTTGACCGACACGCACTTGACCTGCGGGTGCGCGGCCTTGGCCGCGAACTGCTCGATGTCGAACTTGCCTTCGGGCGTGCGGCACCCGAAGTAGCCCGAGCCGATCTCCCACACCAGGTCCCCGCCGGGCCGCAGATGGTAGTCGCTCAGGCCGCCCTCCCCGGTGTCGTGCGCGAAACCCCCGAGCCGCGCGCCCCCGTTGAGCGCGAGGATCGCGTGCGGCGAGAGCGCGCCGAAGCTCATCGCCGAGACGTTGAGCAGCGCCATGTCGTAGGGCTGCTTGCATTCGGGGCCGCCCACGGACACCCGGTGCTGCTCGGCGGGCGGCTCGAGCGGGGCCAGGGAATGGGCGAGGAACTCCTGGCCGACCTCGTAGACGTCCAGTTCCGTGCCGAAGGCCTTCTCCTGGTTGACCGCCTTCGCCCGCTCGTACACCAGTGAGCGCGCGTCCCGGTCGAACGGCCGCCCGTCGGTGTCGCTCTCGACGAAGTACTGCTGGATCTCGGGCCGGATGCCCTCGAGCCCGAAGCGGAAGTGCCCGCTGAGCGGGTAGTTCCGCAGGATCGAGTGGCGGCGCTGGACCAGGTCCCAGACGCCGACCGCGCTGAGGACCAGCATCGGCACGGCCAGCACGAGCCACCACGGCGAGACCGCCGCGGCGAGCGCGCTGCCTGCGACGGCCAGCAGCACGACGGTGAAGAACGGTGCGAAACGGAGCATGCGGCCACGGTAATCGGTCACAGTGGACGAATCTGCCGGTCAGCGGCATTCGCCTTCGACCAGACCATCGGCATCGACCGGACCCCCGAAGGCTATGCGGCCATGGACGGCCGCGAAGCCCTCAAGGTCATGATCCAGTTCTGAAGCAGGTCAGGTCGCCCGGCCGTCGTAGGTGTCGCGGTTGGCGAGGACTTCGTCCATGTGGGACTCGGCCCAGTCCTTGATGCCGCGCATCAGGTGGTGGAGGGAGAGGCCGAGGTCGGTCATCTCGTAGGTGACCGTCGCGGGGACCGTCGGGGTCACGGTGCGGGTGAGGAGGCCGTCCCGTTCGAGGGAGCGCAGGGTCTGGGTGAGCATCTTCTGGCTGACGCCGGCGAGCCGACGGGACAGCTCCGAGTACCGCATCGGCCTCGGTCCCGAGCCGTCGCCGCCTGCCCCGTCCCCGCCCAGCGCGGCCAGGACGAGCGCGACCCACTTGTCGGAGATCCGGCTCAGCAGCTGACGACTGGGGCAGGCCGCCAGGTAGGCGTTGTATTCGAACTGGGCCTGCTCGCGCTGCTGGGCCGCGGTCATGGTGGGCATGGCTCCTCCTGGTTGCCTGCGGGTGGCTTACGCACTCCAAAGTGCGTACTTCCCATTGGAGAGTTACACAGCCATAGTGAAGTAGTCAAGTCACCGCCGAACGGCAGGAGCCGAAACCATGAACACCGCCACCTTCCGCGCAGCCGTCGTCCGCGCCCCCTACGGACCGGACGCGATCGCGGTCATCGATGTCCCCCTTGCCGAACCGGGACCCGGCCAGGTGCGGGTCGAGGTGGCCGCCGCGCCGGTCAACCCCACCGACCTGGGCGTCGCCAGCGGCTTCTTCCACGGGCTGGGGCTGATCACCCAGCCCGAGCACACCGGCCTGGGCTGGGACTTCTCCGGGACCGTCAGTGCTGTCGGGGCCGGGGTCGAACTGGGGATCGGCACCCGCGTCGCCGGTGCCGTCTTCGGATTCGACCGCGATTTCGGGACGTACGCCGAGCAGCTGGTCGTGGACGCCGCCGATGTCGCGGTGGTGCCGGACGGCCTCGACCTGGTCGCGGCCTCGACGGTGCCGCTCGCCGGGCTCAGCGCGGCGCAGATCGTCGACCTGCTCGGCGCTGCGCCCGCCGAGGGCGCCCGCCTGCTGGTCGCCGGTGCGGCCGGACTCATCGGGGCCGGCGTGGTCGTGCTTGCGCGCGAACGGAACTGGCAGGTCACGGGCGTGGCCCGCGCCGGTGACGAGACCTTCGTGCGGAGTCTCGGCGCCGATTTCGCCACCGAGGCGGGTTCGGGCTGGGACGCGGTCGTCGACACTTCCTCGCTGCAGGCGTGGGGCCTGGCCCCGGTCCGCGACGGCGGCACGTTCGTCGGCGTCCGCCCGAACATGGTGCCCGCGCCCGAGCGCGGGATCGCGGTGCAGACGCTTCAGGTGCAGCCCGACACGGCGCGGCTGGGCGAGCTGCTGACCCGCGCCGCCTCGGGCGGCCTGCCGACGCGGGTCCACGAGGTCCTGCCGCTCGACCGGGCCGCCCAGGCCCACAAGGCGGCGGCCGAGGGCGGCGTCCGCGGCCGCTACGTGCTCGTGCCCTGACAGCGGACGCCCTCGGCGGGGCCTCGCGGCAGGCCCCGCCGAGGGGCGTAGGCGGTGTCGAAGTCGGCCGGGTCGAATGCGCTGTCGATGCGGGGTCGGCGCTTGAGGGCGCGGTCAGATCTGCGTCTGGTGCAGGGCGTCGTGGACCGGCTTGTAGATCTTGTCGAAGTGTCCGCTCTGGACGGCGGCGCGGTTCCGGTCGATCTGCTCGAGGTGCTGCTCGAGGAACGTCCTGGTGCGCTTGCCGTTCTGCGCCACCGATTCGAGTTCGGCCTCCTGCTCGGCGCTCAGCACGGTCCCCGAGCCGCGGGCCGTTCGGGAGGCGGCGAGCGAGTCGAAGCTGTGGTACACCCCGAGCGCCTCGGGCATCAGCGCCTCGATCGCCTGTCGGCACTCGTCAAGCGCGACAAGCATCTCGCTCGACGTACGCCGGGCCGCGGCGCGCGTCTCGACGGCCTGCCATGAGGTCGATCGAGAACATGTCGATGTGGTCGGGGAGCTTGCGCTGGAGGGCGATCGGCGCGGCCGCGCTGCGCTGGACCGACTTCTGCCCACCCTGGAGCAGCTGCCCGACCGCGCGGTTGCCCATCCGGCGCTGCAGGCGCAAGAGGTCCGCCGACGAGCCCGCCGCGTGCTCCTCACCGGGAGCGCGCGCGGTCCCGCGCGGGGCCGCCGCCGCGCGTTCGTCATCGCGCTCGACGGGCCCACGCTTCACCATGCTTCCAGGCTATGGCGGCGGGCCCGGGTTCCCCCGGAATCCGGTGCGGGCGTTCGGGCAGAGGGAAATGCCCCATGGTGCAGCGATGCCGCGCGGGCACCGGCCGGGCGAGGCGCTGCCGAAAAAATTTCCTTCAACGTTGTAAGAACCATTGTGTTAGCGGTAATCCTCGGCTACGCTTCGATTCCCGGTTCTATTGACAGACACAAATATCCCGATATCGAACTCCTTGCGAACCGGCTGAGCAGTGGCTGAACAAGCCGCTGACCGGGGGTGCACCCTGCCCGTGCGCCCCTCCCTCACACCTGTAGCCACTCCGATTGGAGCGCCATATGTCCATATCCCTCAGCCGGGGCCGCGCACTCGTCGTGTTCGTCCTCATCGCCGCCCTCGCGGCCTTCGGCCTCTCGGTCGCGACCGCCAAGCCCGCGAAGGCCGCGATCACCACCGGCACCTGGTTCACGATCACGAGCGCCCACTCCGGCAAGGCCCTCGACATCCTCAACGCCTCGACCTCGACCGGCGCGATCCTCAACCAGTACGCGCCGAACCAGTGCACCTGCCAGCAGTTCCAGTTCGTCTCGGTCGGCAGCGGCTACTACAAGATCCAGGCCCGGCACTCCAGCCAGGTCCTGGAGGTCTTCGAGTGGAACGCCGCCGACGGCGCCACCATCTCCCAGTGGACCGACCTCGGCGGCACCAACCAGCAGTGGTCGGTCACCGAGCACGCCGACGGCACCTTCAGCTTCATCAACCGCTTCTCCGGCAAGGCCCTCGACCTCTGGGAGTGGTCCACCAGCGACGGCGCCCGCATCTCCCAGTACACCTACAACGGCCTGAACGCCCAGAAGTGGCGCCTCGACGCCGTCCCCGCCTCCGGCGAGGCCACCGTCTCGAACCCGCTGCGCTCCAACGGCGCCGACCCGTGGATCGAGTACTGGGACGGGTACTACTACATGGCGACCACGACCTGGGACTCCACCGTCACCATGCGCCGCGCCACGACCCTGAACGGCCTCAAGACCGCCACCGACACGGTCGTCTGGGACGACTCGGCCACCGCGAGCCGCTGCTGCTCCCACTGGGCGCCGGAGTTCCACCGCATCGACGGCGTCTGGTACCTCATGTACACCTCCGGGAACTCGCAGACGAACTTCGACGGCCAGAAGCTCCACGTCCTCCGGTCGACCGGCTCGACCCCCATGGGCCCGTACGAGTTCATGGCCACGCCGCTGCCGAACCAGTGGAACATCGACGGCTCCTACCTCCAGGTCAACGGCAGCCTCTACCTGATGTGGTCCGAGTGGGTCGGCGCCGACCAGTCCATCCGGATCGCGCTGATGTCGAACCCGTGGACCGTGTCCGGCTCGCACGTCACCATCTCGCAGCCCACCTACAGCTGGGAGATCCAGGGCGGCAGGACGAACGAGGCCCCGGCGGTCCTCCAGCACGGCGGCCGCACCTTCGTGACCTTCTCGGCCTCCTCGTGCAACACGCCCGACTACAAGCTCGGCCTGCTCGAACTGACCGGCTCCAACGCTCTCTCCGCCTCGTCCTGGACCAAGACCTCGACGCCGGTCCTCCAGCAGGGCGGCGGCGCCTTCGGCCCCGGCCACAACGGCTTCTTCACCTCGCCCGACGGCACCGAGGAGTGGCTGGTCTACCACGCCAACACCACCTCCGCCCAGGGCTGCGGCTCGACCCGCGAGACCCGCGTCCAGCCGATCACGTGGAACGCCGACGGCACCCCGAACTTCGGCACCCCGCTCCCCAGCGGCGTCGTGATCAACGCGCCCTCGGGCGAGTGACCGACCGCTGAACCGCAAAGACGCCCCGCCTTCGTGCTGAAGGCGGGGCGTCCTCGTTCACGTTCAGGACCCGGACGGGCGTCGGCCCCACGTGGAGACGAGGGGATAGGAGCCGATCGCGAAGGACGGATCGGCCAGCAGCCGCCAGAACCGCCGCAGCTCCTGCTCGGCGATGCCGTACGCCGCCAGGTCCGCCGCCAGCTGCTCCGTGTTGACCTGGTGCAGGCGGATACCCGAACCCCCGCCGGTCCAGGTCTCGGTGAACGTGTCGGTGCCGATACCGGTCAAGCCCGCCGCACGCATGGCCCCGGCGGTCTTCTCCGCCCACAGGGGATCGGCGCCGCCGTCGGCGAGGACGGTCCTGAACGCGTCGTGGACGCGCCCGAACAGCACCGCCGCCGCCGCGTCCGGTGTACGGAGCACCGGGACGCGGACCGTGTCGAAGTCTTCGAGCAGCAGCCACCCGCCCGGGTTGAGCGCCGCGACCAGGCGGGCGAGCGCGTCGAGCCTGCCGGGCACATGGATCAGGACGAGCCGGGCGTGGATGAGGTCGAACCCGCGCTCGGGCAGCTCCTCCACGGCGATGTCGTGCCGGACGAGACGCAGGTTCGCGCGCCGGGCCGAAGCGCTCGCTGCCGGTTTGACGTCGGTGGCGAGGACCGCGCCGGCCGGGCCGACCCGGTCGGCCATCCACGAGGCGATCGAGCCGCCGCCCGCCCCGACCTCCAGGCACCGCAGGCCCGGCCCGATGCCGAGGCGTTCCAGGCAGGACCTGGTGTGCGGGTCGTAGTGCCGTTCCAGGACCTCGAAACGGCCCGGCGCCTCGGTCGCGTCGTTGTCGAGCATGTAACGGCCTGCTGGCGGCTCTGCCATGATTCCCCCGTCCGGACCTGCGGGAACGCCCGGCAGCGCGGCGCGGTCCCGATCCTGCAACCGATCGTAGGGTCCGAGCGGGCGCTGGCGGACCGGTTCGGGCGCGGCGCCGGGGCCGCTCGCGGTCGACGGCGGCTGCGGCAAGGAGGGTCGCGGCGGTGAGGCTGCCCCACAGGGCGAGCGGCCCGTGGGCGGCGAGGACGGTGATGACCGCCGGGGACGCGGCGAGGCCGAATCCCGTGGAGACCTGGAACCGGGCGAGTGCCCGGCCCTGGACATGCGCCGGGGCGAGTGCAGTCACGAGCGCGGTCGCGCTGCCCGCGTAGACGATCTCGCCGAGGGTGCAGACCACGGACACCGCCGCTACTGCCGGGGCGCCCCAGCCGGGCTCCAGGAATCCGGCCGCGAGGAAGCCCAGGTAGGACGCGGCGAGCACCACCCCGGCGAAGGCGAGCACGGACCGGCGGGGGAAGCGCGACAGCAGGACCGTGACCGGGACCTGCAGGGTCACGACCAGGACCGTGTTGGCGATGAAGACGGCCGCCGCCCACACCGGTGACGCGTGCATCTGGGTCACCAGGATCAGCGGGACCGCGATCTCGGGGACGTTGAGGCAGAACACGTAGATCACGTTGGCGGCCAGCAGCCCTCGCATCCGGGGCGCGGGCCCGCTGCTTTCGTCCGCGACCGCGGCGGCGGGATCGGCGCGCACGCGGACCGACCACGCCAGGGCCGCCGCAGCGAGGTAGGCGATGCCGGTGACCAGTGCCAGCGCCTGCAGCGCCGTGGCACCGCCCGCGAGGAACGCGGTGGCGAGCAGTGCACCGGCGCCGAGGCCGGCGTTGCGCAGGGCGCGGCCTGCCGCGAGGGCGGCGTCGCGTTCGCGGCCTCGGGCGACGGTGGCAATGAGCGCGGCGTGGGCGGCGGGCCAGGCCTGGTTGCCGATGCCGAGGAAGAGCGCCGCCGTCGCGAAGAGCCAGACGGTTCCCGGCGGGGTGGCCAGCAGCAGCGCCACGCCGAGGACCCGCACGAGCATCGAGGCCGCCACCACGGTGCTTCGTGCGCCCCGGTCGAGCCAGCGGCCGACCGCGGGCATGCACACGAGCCCGGCGACGATGCCCGCGGTCATGGCGATGCCGGTGGCCGGTGCGGAGAGCCCCAGTACCGTGACTCCATAGAGGAGCAGGAAGGGCCGCAGGAGTCCGGTGCCGATCGCGTCGACGGCCAGGGCGGCGGCGTAGCGCGGCCCTCCCGAGGCGCGGACCAGGGCGCGGACGCGAATCTTGTTGTCGGCCATGGGATCAGCCGCGCCGGGTCGCGACGACGTGCAGGTGTTGGTTCACGACCGAGACGGTATACATTTGCAACCGGTATACGCAACGCTACCGGGAGGATCCATGGGCAAGGCGTACAACGTCATGGCGGCCACGTGCCCGAGCCGCACCGTGCTGCACCGCATCGGGGCGCGCTGGACGGTGTTCATCGTCAACGCCCTGGAAGATAGGCCGATGCGGTTCACCGAGCTGAAGGCGCACATCCGCGGGATCACTTCGAAGGCCCTCACCGAGACCCTGCGCGCGATGGAGGCCGACGGCCTGCTCGTCCGCACCGACCTGGGCGGCAACCCGCCGCACGTCGAGTACGCCCTGACCGACCTCGGCCGCTCCCTGCTGGTGCCGCTCCGCGCGGTCCGGCAGTGGGCCCAGGAGCACGTCCCCGACATCCTCGCCGCCCGCGAGCGAGCCGCAGCCGGGGAGCCGGGCTAGGGCAGTATTCCCCGCTGCGCGATCAGCGCCATCCAAGCCTCAAGCGTCGCAACGAGCTCGCCGAGGTCGGGCGTGGTGAACGAGGCCCGCTCGTGCGCCCAGTCGGGGTCGAGCACGACGACGCGGAAGCCGTGGCCGCCGTACCAGCCCGCGTCGATGCCGACCTCCCGGCCCTGCATCGCAGTACGCGCCCAGTACAAATCCTCGGAGTCGTTGGCCTCGACCCGCCCGTCCGGCAGGCGCCGCGCCGAAAGCTCGTTGTAGACGACGTGCCAGCCTGCCGGAACCCGCAGTGGGAGCAGGCCCCAGTCTGCTGCAACGGCTGCGGCCAAAGGGGACTCGGGTGAGAGCCGGAAGATCGGGTCCATGCGCCGCAGCGTAGTGGACCGCGCCGCGCGGTCAGTCGAAGGTGACGACGACCTTGTCTGCCGCGCCCGGGGTCGTCGCCTTGGCGATGGCGGCCTCGACCTCGTCGAAGGGGAAGACGTCGCTGACGATCGGGGCGAAGCGCTGCCAGTGCTCGCTGATCTCCTCGGCCACTTGGAAGATCTCGGTCGGGTAGCCCATCGAGGTCACGATGTTGACCTCCGCGTCGAGGACGGCGCCGAAGTCGACTTCGACGGGTTTCTTGTGGACGGCGACGATGCCGAGCGTCGCGTGCTGCTTCGCGGCGGCGAGCGCGGTGTCGATCACCGCCGGGACGCCCGCGGCGTCGAGGTAGATGTCGGTGCCTGCGCGGGGCTTGCCCATGGCGGTCGTTCCGGTGCCGTGGAGTTCGGTGAGGCGGGCCGCCACGTCCTCGTCGGCGGAGTTGATCACCGCGTCGGCGCCGACGGCGAGGGCCTTCTCGAGGCGGGCGGGGAGCACGTCGACGACGACGACGCTCGCGGCGCCGCTGAGCTTGAACCCGATGGCCGCGCCGAGGCCGATCGGCCCCGCGCCGAAGATCGCGACCTTGTCGCCGGGCTTCACGCCGGTGCGGTTGACGGCGTGGCGGGCGACGGACATGGGCTCGACGAGCGCGGCGATCTCCCAGGGCACGTCGTCCGAGACGAGGGCCAGGTTGCGGCCGAGTTCGGCGTCCTCGACGGTGAGGTACTCCGAGAGCGCGCCCTGCGGGCCGCCGCTGCCGATGCGGCCGGAGCCGGGGCCGATCGGGTTGACGACCACGTGGTCACCGGGCTTGAGGCCCTGCACCTGCGCGCCGACCGCGACGACCTCGCCGACCGGTTCGTGGCCCAGGGGAGTGGCGCCCTGGAGCGGCGGGATGCCGCCGATGGTGATGTAGAAGCCGTCGGAGCCGCAGATACCGCAGGCGCGCATGCGGATGAGCGCGCCGGTCGGGCCGTGTTCGGGCACCGGCACCTCCTGCACCTCGAAACTGCCGGGCCCGGTGACGATCACTGATTTCATCGCTGTCTCCTTCGCTGGCCGACCCTTGGTCGGCGGACGGACCGCAACCGTAGCACAAATTAAGGCAGTTGATTGAATTAGCTGATTTCGGGGCCGAGACCTGCGATTTCCTTCGCCTTCACCGTGCGGGCGATGCGCCACAGGCCGAGCCAGCTCTCCGGATGGACGGTCGGGTCGAGCAGGGCGGCGTGGGCGCCCGCGTCGGGGTCGGCGCACGCGTCGGCGCAGACCGCCACCTCGTACCCGGCGTCGTACGCCCACCGGGCGGTGGAGAGCACCGTCCCCGAAGTGGCGACCCCTGCGACGACGATGCTGCCGATGCCCTTGGCCTGCAAGCGGTCGTGCAGGTCGGTCGTGGCGAAGGCCCCGAGGGTCGCCTTGCCGATCACGGGCTCGCCGCCGACCGGCGCCGTCGCCGGGTGGAGCTGCCCGAGCATCGCCTCGTGGACGACGTGGAAGACCGGCAGGCCCGCTTCGCGGGCCCCGGCCAGCGCGAGCGCGGCCTGCTCGGCGACCGCGGGGTCGTGGCTGAAGTTCTCGACGATGTAGGTGGCGAAATCGAGGGCGAGGAACGCCGTCTTCGTCGTGTCCATGGGTCTCCTTCGTGGTCCGCGCAGCAGCGCATATATTCGGAGACTGCGCCCCGGTTGTATTCCAGTGTAACCGGAGACTGCGCCCCGCTTATTGAAGGCCGACCTGAGGAGGCACGCATGCGCGCTGACGCCCGCCGCAACCGGGAGAAAGTCCTGCTCGCGGCCAAGGAGGCCTTCGCCGCCGAAGGCACGGCCGTCCCGCTGGACGAGATCGCCCGCCGCGCCGGGGTCGGCCCGGGCACGCTCTACCGCCACTTCCCGACCAAGAGCGCGCTCTTCGAGGCCGTCGTCCAGGACCGGCTCGGCTCGCTGATCGAGCGGGCCCGGGAGCTGCGCGACGCCGACGACGCCGCCGAAGCCCTGTTCGCGGTCCTGGACGCCGTCGTCGCCGACGCGACAGAGAAGGCCGACCTCGTCGACGCCCTCACGGACTCCGGTGTCGACCTCCGCGCCGTCACCTCCGGCGGCGCGCACGAACTGCGCGGCGAGATCGGCGCGCTCCTGGCCCGGGCCCAAAGCGACGGCGGGGTGCGCGGCGACATCGGCCTCGCCGACCTCATGGCCGTCCTGTCCGGGGTGCTCCTGTCGCTGCGGCACAGCGGCAACGCCGCCGCTGATCCGCGCAAGGTCCTCGCCGTCATGTTCGACGGCCTGAAGTCCTTGCCGCAGTAAGGAACTTAGGCGCAGCCGCAGCTGGCCCGCGGGTAGAAGCGCGTCCCGAGGCGGAAGATCCTGGGCGCCGCTGACGGGGCCAGGGTCTCCTCGCAGAGCAGGCGGGCCGCGAGGCGGCCCATGGCCTCCATCGGCTGGCGCACCGTGGTCAGCGAGGGACTGGCGAGCCGGCCCGCGAGGACGCCGTCGAAGCCGGTGACGATCACGTCCTCGGGAACGCGCAGGTCAGCGTCCTGCAGGAGGTCCATAACGGCCAATGCGAGCTGGTCGCTCGCGCACACCAGCGCCCGGGGCAGGCGCCGCTCACCGATGCGTTCCCGCAGGGTCTCCAAAGCGCGGCCCCGGCCGAGCGGCGACTGGTCGAGCGGCGCTTCGGGGGCCGGTAGTCCCTGCGCCAGCAGGGCTTCGCGCATCGCGGTGAACCGCTCCCCGTAGTCGGCCTCGGTGAGCCCCCCGACGAACTCGAGGTCGGTCGCGTCGTGGGCACTGACCAGGTGCTCGACGAGCGCGGTCATGCCGCCCCGGTTGTCGACCAGGATGCGGTGGTGCGGGTCGTCCACGCCGGGCGGCAGGCTGAACAGCACCACCGGCAGGGCCTTGGACACCTGCGTGAGCGCGGCGACGGCCGCCGCCGAGGGGTCGGAGGCGAACACCGCGAGCCCGTCGACGCGCCCGGCGGTCTCGGTGACGTCGGCGATCGCGTCCGAGCTGCGGGACAGGAGGACCGGCCTGCCGAGGCGGCGGCATTCGAGCTCGAACCCGCGCTGGATCTCGTCCACATACAGCGGGAACGCGCGGGGGTCGGCGGCGGCCTCGTCGTCGAGCCGGTCCCACGGGATCGCCGACTCATTGAGGTCCAGGGTCGAGACCGGCACCGCGCCGGCGTCCGCCTCCAGGGCGCGGTCGATGAGGAGGTCGAAGGCGTGCAGGCCGAGCGTGCCGGTCTGGCCCGCCGCCAGGCCCCGGGCGGAGCCGCTGGGGACGTAGCCGAGCTCCCGGGCGGCGGCGTACACGGCGTCGCGGGTGCGTTCGCGGACCTGGTCGGGGCGGCGGAACGCGAACGACACGGTCGCGATCGAGACGCCCGCCCGTTCGGCGACGTCGTACACGGTGACCCGCCGTGATGCCACTGGTCCACCTCCGAAGTCCGCGCGCTGCACCGCCTGCCGCGCAGGCGTTCGCACGGGCCGCGGCGGCCGGTCGATCCTACGTCCGGGCCCGGCCCGGCGTCACGGAGCGTCCGCAGCGAAGCCCTTCGCGCCGGGGAACAGCGCTTTCGCCTGTTCGAGGTCCGGCGCGATGAACACGCCGGTGCCGGAGACGAGCACGGCCTCCGGGTCGGCTTCGGCGCTGAGCCGCGCTTCCACGGTGAGTTTCCTGTCCACTGTGGCCGTGATGCGCGAGCGCAGCAGCAGCGGGGCCTCGATGGGGACGGGCCCGCGGTAGCGGACTTCAAGGGAGATCGTCATGGCGGGCATTTGCGCCGCGTAGCAGGCCCAGCCCATCGCCTCGTCGAGGAGCATGGCGGTGACGCCGCCGTGCGCGAACCCGGGCGGGCCTTCGTGGACGACGCCGAGGGTGCAGCGCCCGGTCACGCCCTCGGCGTCCGGCACGATCTGGAGCGGCGGCGCGAAAGGGTTGCCGGGCCCGGACGCGGGGCTGTAGACGCGCAGGCCGCCGGGGAAGACGTCGACGTCGGGGAGGTGCGAGCGTTCGCGCCGCGCCCCGGTGAACCGGTCTTCGAGCCGCTTGACCTCGCCCACGAGCTCCTGCAGTGTCTCGGCCGACATGTCGGTGCGGACGGCGGTCTCGATGAGGGACCGCAGTTCGCCGCCGAGGTCGCCGATCAGGTCCCGTCGCCGCTGCAGGTCGTCGTCAGCCATCGGTCAGTCCGCCTTTCGCCGTTGCCGGTGCGGCGGATGATCGACCCGCCCTCGCACCGTGTGTCGGGACCCAGCCTAGGGCCTGTCCTGCGAATCAGACCGGTCGGCGAGCCCGGTCGCGTCGTCAGACCCGGGCGGGCTCCGGTTCCGGTTCGGGCGCACGCGCGGCGCGGCCGAACGCCGCGCTGCCGAGGAGCACCCCGCCCACGACCAGGACGCCGCCGAGCATCGCGGCGGGTGACACCTTCTCGCCCAGCAGCAGCCACGCCGAGGTCATCCCCACGATCGGCACCAGCATCGAGAACGGCGCCACGACCCCCGCGCGGTGGCGGGCCATGAGCCACGTCCACATGCCCGAACCGAGGATCGTGCCGATCACGACCGTGTACAGCAGCCCGACGACGGCCCCGACCGCGCCCGGCTCGTCCCAGCTCGTCAGCGACTCCCCGATGCGCGCCGGGCCCTCCACTGCGAGCGCGAGCGCCAGCATCGGCACCGGCGGCACCACGGTCATCCACAGCGTGAGGTGGAACGGGTTGGCGGCCTTGGCCTGCCGGTTGCAGATGTTGCCGATCGCCCAGCCGAGCGCGCCCGCGAGCGTCAAGAGGAACGGGATGGTGCTGGCCTGCTCGGCCCGCTGCCAGCCGACGAGCGCGAAGCCGCCGACGGCGATGAGGATGCCGATGACCTGGCGGCCGGTCACGCGTTCGCGCAGGAACGTCGCGCCCAGGAGCATCGTGAACGGCCCGGAGGCCTGGAGGACGAGCGAGGCGAGCCCCGCGGGCATCCCGGTCGCCATGCCCCAGTACAGGAACGCGAACTGGACGGTGCCGAAGCCGAGGCCGTACCCGACGAGCCAGCGCAGCGGCACGTCCGGGCGCGGCACCAGCAGGATCGTCGGAACGGCGATGAGCGCGAAGCGCAAGGCCACCAGGAACATCGGCGGGAAGTGCGCGAGGGAGGCGTCGATGGCGATGAAGTTCAGGCCCCACACGAGGGCGACGGCGAGGGCGAGGAGGATGTGGCGGATGGGCATGGGCCCATCATGCGCGACGCGACTGTAAAGCACAATTGAAAAGTGCTACAGGCACGTTGTAGCATCGCTTCATGGACGTGCGCCACCTGGAACTCCTCCGCGAACTGGCCCTGCGCGGCAGCGTCACCGCTGTGGCCAAGGCCGCACACCGGACCCCGTCGGCGGTCTCGCAGCAGCTGAAGGCCGCGGGCCGCGAATTCGGTATGGCCCTAGTGGAACCCTCGGGCCGCGGCCTGCGCCTGACCGAGGCCGGCCGGCTCCTCGCCGAAGGCGGCGCCGACATCGCCACAGCGGTCGAGCAGGTCCGGGCCCGCTGGGACCGGTTCCGGGGCGAACCGAGCGGCACCGTCAGCGTCGCGGCCCTGCCCAGTGCCGCCGCGTTCCTGTTCGCCGACGTCATGCGCCGCCTGGAACCCACCGCGATCTCCCTGCGGTGCGGCGACTTCGACCTCGCCGAAGCCGAGTTCGCCGACCTCGCCCTCGACAACGACATCGTCATCGCCCACAGCTTCACCACCGCCCGCCCGACCGGCGCGGGCGCACTCACCGTCGTGCCTCTCGCGCTCGAACCCCTCGACATCGCCATGGCCGCCGACCACCCGCTCGCCGCACAGGACTCGGTCCGGCCCGAAGACCTCCCCGGCTGGGAGTGGATCGGCGTCCCCAAGGGCTACCCGTTCGACTCCGTCGTGGAGTCGATCGAGCGGTTCACCGGCGTCCCCCTCCAAGTGGTGCAGCGCCTCCGCGACAACCGCCTCGTCGAATCCCTCGTCGCCGGGAGCCGCAGGCTCGCCGTCCTGCCCCGGTTCACCACCCCCACCGGCGGCGGCCTCGTCCTGCGCGAGCTCACCGGCATCCCCTCCCGGCGCCACATCTCCGCGATGTCCCGCCCCGACAAGGCCGAACGCCTCGCCGTCCGCCATGTGCTGCAGGCGTTCCAGGAGGTCGCCCGACACGTCGAAGCCCGCCACCGCTGAAGGCCCGAAGCCGATTGACAACCCGTCACCGGCACCGTACGTTGTACCGGTAAATCAGACCGTTGACCGAAGGAGCACCCCCGTCGTGACCAGGAAGATCGTCCGCCATGACCCCATCGTCAAGGGCGTGCCGCACATGCTGCACGGCGGCGACTACAACCCCGACCAGTGGCTCCGGACCAAGGACACGACCTGGAAAGAGGACATGCGCCTCGCCCGGCTCGCCGGGGTCAACACCCTCTCCGTCGGCATCTTCGCCTGGGCCGCACTCGAACCCGAAGAAGGCCGGTACGAGTTCGGCTGGCTCGACGAGATCATGGACCTTATGGCCGAGAACGGCATCACCGCCGTCCTCGCCACCCCCTCCGGCGCCCGCCCCGGCTGGATGAGCCACCGCTACCCCGAGGTCCTGCGCGTCAACGCCGACCGCTCGAAGAACCGCCACGGCGGCCGCCACAACCACTGCCTCACCTCGCCCGTGTACCGCGAGAAGACCCTCGCGATCAACACCGCGCTGGCCGAGCGGTACGGCGCGCACCCCGCGCTCGGCCTCTGGCACCTCTCGAACGAGTACGGCGGCGAGTGCCACTGCGACCTGTGCCAGGAGCGCTTCCGGTCGTTCCTCCAGGACAAGTACGGCGACCTCGCCACGCTGAACGAAGCCTGGTGGACCGCGTTCTGGTCCAAGACCTACTCCGACTGGTCACACATCGAGTCCCCGAGCCCGCACGGTCGCGGCGAGCAGGACATCCACGGCCTGCACCTGGACTGGATGCGGTTCACGACCGAGCAGTTCGTGGACTTCTACCTGCACGAGACCGCGCCGCTGAAGGCCGCGACGCCGGACGTGCCGTGCACGACGAACCTCATGGGCACCTACCCCGGCATCGACTACTTCCGCCTCGCCCAAGTCCTCGACGTGGTCTCGTGGGACTCCTACCCGCAGTGGTCGGGCACCGGGAAGGACGTGCGCACCGGGGCCGAGGCCGGCTTCCACCACGACTTGACGCGCAGCCTCAAAGGCAAGCCGTTCATGCTCATGGAGTCCTCGCCGTCGGCCACGAACTGGCGGCCGGTCGCCAAGCTCCACCGGCCCGGCGTCCACCTGCAGCAGTCGCTCCAGGCGGTCGCGCACGGCGCGGACACCGTGCAGTACTTCCAGTTCCGCAAGGGCCGCGGCGGCTCGGAGAAGTTCCACGGCGCGATCGTCGACCACGAGGGCACTGAGAACACCCGGGTCTTCCGCGACGTCGCCGAGGTCGGCGCGCGCCTCAAAGAGCTCGACGCGGTCGTCGGCACCGACACCCCGGCCGAGGTCGCCGTGGTCTTCGACTGGCACAACCGCTGGGCCCTGGACGACATGAAGGGCCTGCTCCAGGAGAAGACCGGCTACCACGCCACGGTGGTGGACCACTACCGCGCGTTCTGGGAGCAGGGCGTCCCGACCGACGTCATCGACTCCTCGCTCATCGCCGAGCCCGGCTACCTCGACCGGTACAAGGTCCTGGTCGCGCCGATGCTCTACATGCTGCGCCCCGGCGTCGCCGCGGCCGTTGACGCGTTCGTGCAGCGCGGCGGCACGTTCGTGGCCAGCTACGCGACGGGCTATGTGGACGAGAACGACAAGGCCTTCACCGGTGGCTTCCCCGGCCCGCTGCGCGACACGCTCGGCGTGTGGTGCGAGGAGATCGACGCGCTCTACGAGGACGACCGGAACTCGGTCGAGTGGGAGGGCCGGAGCTACCCGGCGTTCGACCTGTGCGAGCTGGTGCACGCCGAGACCGCCGAGGTCCTGGGCGCGTACGGCGCCGACTTCTACCAGGGGCGCCCGGCGCTCACGGTGAACGCGCGCGGCGAGGGCCAGGCGTACTTCATCGCGGCCCGGACAGGCGACGACTTCCTAGGCGACTTCTACCGGGGGCTCATCGCGTCCACAGGGGTCGAACGCGCGCTGGACGCGGACCTCCCTGACGGCGTGACCGCGCAGGTCCGCACCGACGGCGGCACGGACCACGTGTTCGTCCAGAACTACAACCCGGCCCCGGCCGTCGTCGACCTCGCGGACGGCCCGCTCGAACTCGCGCCGTTCGGCACCGCGATCATCGACCGCGCCCGCTCGTAGCCGATCCCTCTGCGAAGCGCGGCGACACGCTTCGCAGAGGGTCCGCGGCGTCAGCCGACGACGGCCAGCTCGTGCGGGGTGTCGTTGTACCGGTGGCCGCCGTCCTCGGTCACCGTGACGATGTCCTCGATCCGCACCCCGAACCGGCCGGGCAGGTAGATCCCCGGCTCGATCGAGAAGCACATGCCGGGCACGAGCGTGTTGACCTCGCCCTCGACCATGTACGGCGGTTCGTGCGTGGTGAGACCGATGCCGTGGCCGGTGCGGTGGATGAACCACTCGCCGTAGCCGCCGTCCTCGATCACTTTCCTTGCGGCCCTGTCGATGTCCTGGCAGGCGACGCCGGGCCGCACGGCCTCGAACGCGGTCTGCTGCGCCTCGCGCACCAGGTCGTGGACGCGCTGCACTTCCTTGTCCACTTCGCCGCCGACGTGGACGGTGCGGGTGGTGTCGGAGCCGTAGCCGTCCTTGAGGCCGCCGAAGTCGAGCACGACCGCGTCGCCCTCGCCGATGACGCGGTCCCCGGCCTCGTGGTGCGGGTTCGCGCCGTTCGGCCCGGAGGCGACGATCGTGAAGTCGACCTGCTCGTGCCCGTGCGCGCGAAGGAGGTCGGCCAGGTCGGCGGCGACCTCGCGTTCCCTGCGGCCCTTGAAGGGCGCCTTGAGGATCTCCCGGTAGGTCGCGTCGGCGGCGGCCCCGGCGGCCGCGATCCGCTCGAGTTCGTCGGCGTCCTTGACCGCGCGCAGCATCGGCATCGCCCGCGACAGCGCCGCATAGGACGTTCCCGGCGCGGCGTCCATGAGGCCGAGGACGTGCATGGCCCAGGCGTTGTCGGCGACGCCGAAGCGGCCCCCGGCGCCCATGAGCCGCACGGCGAGCAAGTACGGGTCCTCGTTGTCGGTCCAGTCCGCGAACCCGATCGCGGCGGCGCCGTCGGCGTGCTCGGCGTCGGGGCGCTCCAGGCGCGGCACGACGAGCACCGGGTCGCGGTCCGGGGCGATGACGAGCATCGTCAGGCGCTCGGTGTCGGCGGGCGGGCGGTACCCGGTGAAGTAGGCGAGGTCGGGCCCGGGTGTGATCAGCAGTCCGGCGAGGCCGGACCCGGCCGCGGCCTCGGCGGCGCGTCGCATCCGGGCGGCGTAGTCCTCGGTGGTGAACGTCCGCATGCTCATCGTGCCTCCAGGAAAGGGAACGGGCTCCGGGCCGAGACTATCCGCTCGCCCCGGAGCCCGTTCCGCTAACCGCAGGCGACTGTCGGCCAGTTCCAGTTGCCGTTGGCCTGGATGGTGAGGCCGAAGGTGTTGCCGCTGCCGTTGGGGGTGGCGACGAGCTGCTGCGCGGTCGGGTAGGTCGCGTTGCAGTTCCAGGTCGCGATGACCTTCGCGGGGGAGGGGATGTTCAGCGTGGTCCGCCAGTCGCTCTTGCCGGAGACGGTCACGTTGAGGTTGTAGCGGTCGCTCCAGCGCTGCCCGGCCGAGAGTGTCGCGGTGCATGTGCCGCCGCCCCCGCCTCCGCCGCCGGTGCTGCCGACGGTGATGTTGGAGCTGCCGGTGGACTGGTAGCCCTCGGTCGCCATGATCATGTAGTAGCTGAAGGCGCCCAGGTTCATCCCGGCGCGGGCCCAGGCGTCGAAGTGGGCGCCGGTGTCGATCGTGCCGGAGGTGCGGGCCCCCTGGCGGACGCTCCAGTACTGGTTGAAGGTCTTGGTGCCCTCCACGGACGGGGCGTTGTAGCGCGTGGACTGGCCGAGCCAGTACGTGCCGCCGTTGATGGTGGCCGTGCCGCGCTGCGTGGCGCCGCTGCTGGGGTTGTACGGGCCGTGGGATTCCACGATGTAGTACTCGACGAGCGGGTTGGAGGTCCAGCCGTACAGGGCCAGGTAGCCGTTGCTGCCGTGGTTGACGGTGCCGGTGTAGTCGACGACGCGGCGCCCGCCGTTGGCCCATCCCTTGCCGCCGACCCAGTTGTTGGCGCCGTTCCAGGAGCTGCTGTAGTTCCCGCCCGCGCCGAGGGTCATCGACGCCTTGCCCTGGCTGTCGGTCCAGAACGAGTAGTAGTAGCCGTTGTGCGTGCCCTCCTGGTTGGTGGTGATGACCTGCTGGGCCTGGGCCGAGCCGGGCAGGAGCAGCCCGGAGGCCCCGAGCGCGAGCGCCCCGGTGCCGCCGAGCAGCAGGCCGCGGCGGCTGAAGAGGCCGGGGGGTGGGTTGTCCGTGGACATCCTGACTCCTTGCGAAGGTGCCGGGCGGTTGGCCTGAAGGTCAAACCGCATCGATGAACATCTATTCATTGATAGTGACCATCGTGGACCGCGGCTCGATAACGTGTCAATGACTTCCGGAAAACTATCGGAGATTTTTCGGCCCAAACATTCGAAAGTTTCGGAAAAGCGCGGCCGCGCCCGAACTAGGCCACATGGCTGAAGCGGCAGCGGGGCCGCGGCCCACAGGATTGAGCCATGGACACTCCCCGCCTCGAACCCCGCCCGCGCCGCGAATGGCCCATCGCTGCCGGGCTCCTGCTCCTCGCCCTCATCCCCTCGATCGCGGGCGTCGTCCGCATCGACGAGATCGCCACCGGCGCAAACGAAACCGCCGCGAACGCCCGCTTCATGCGCACACCGCTGCCCGTCGTCCTCCACGTCATCGGCGCCCTCGTCTACTCCCTCGTCGGCGCCTTCCAGTTCCTGCCGCGCCTGCGCCGCAACCGCAACGCCTGGCACCGCTTCGCAGGCCGCTACCTCCTCGTGCCCGCCGGGCTCCTCGTCGCGCTCACCGGGCTGTGGATGACCGCGTTCTACGACACGCCCTCCATCGACGACCGCGCCGTCGCCGTCTCCCGCTACATCGTCGGCACGGCCATGCTGGCCTGCCTCGCCCTCGGGGTCGCCGCGATCGGACGGCGCGACTACTTCGCCCACGGCTCCTGGATGGTCCGCGCCTACGCCCTCGCCCTCGGCGCGGGCACCCAGGTCCTCACCTCCGGCCCGCCGCTGCTGCTCTTCGGCGAACCGAGCGAACTCGCGCGGCTCGTCCAGATGGACGCCGCATGGCTCGCCAACGCCCTCGTCGCCGAATGGGTGATCGCCCGCAGGCGCAAGGCCTCCCGGCGGCCTGCGACGATGAACGCATGATCGGCGTGGAGGCCCTGCAGCGGAACGTGACCGGCGCGTGGTCGCGGCCCCGCGCCGCCGGAGCCGACGGCCCGCGCGCCCGCGACGCCGTGCTCGTCGGCCTGGCCGCCCTGGCCTGCATCATCGAAGGCGCCGTCCGCCCCGACCTCGAATGGCCGGTCGCAACCACGATCGCGACGATCGCGATCCTGCCGGCCCTGCTCTGGCGGCGGACCCGGCCGCTCGCGAGCACAGTGGTCCTCGCCTGCGCGACCTCGGCTCTCGCCGCCGCGTACGCCGCCGCCGAACTCGAACCGGACGCGCTCGTCGCCACGTTCGTGTTCCTCACCGTCCCGTACGCCCTGTTCCGCTGGGGCTCAGGCCGGGACAGGATGATCGGCGGTGCCGCGACCGCCGCCGGGCTGGTGCTGTCAGGCTCGCTCGGCAGCGATCCGGTGGCGGACATCGCGGCCGGGGTCGCGTTCATGGGCGGGGCCTGCCTGATCGGGGCGCTGCGGCGCGAGCGCCTGGAATCGCGGGCGCGGCTGCTCGACTCGGTCCGGGCGCGGGAGCGCGAGGCGCTGGCCCGGGACCTCCATGACACTGTGGCGCATCACGTCTCGGCGATCGTGATCCGCGCGCAGGTGGCGGTCGCGGACTCGGAGCAAGTGTCCGACTCGCTGGAGGTGATCGAGCGCGAGGCGCAGGCGGTGCTGGGGGAGATGCGGTCGCTGGTGCGGACGCTGCGCGCGCCCGCCGAGTTCGCGCCCACCGCCGGTCTCGCGGAGCTCGCCCGCCTCGCCGATGCGGGTCCGCCCAAGGTGACCGTGCGGATCGCGGCGCCGGGGGAGCTGCCGGTGGTCGTCGCGTCGACGCTGTTCCGGATCGCGCAGGAGGGCGTCACGAACGCGCGCCGCCACGCCCGAGGAGCCTCCACTGTCGACATATCAGTCGATGTCGAGGCGGAGACGGCGGGCATCGTCGTCCGCGACGACGGCGCGCCGGTGCGGTCGGCGTCCAGTGACGGCCACGGACTGCGGGGCATGGCGGAGCGGGCGGCGCTGCTCGGCGGCGCCGTGCACGCCGGTCCGGACCCGGACGGCGGCTGGACGCTGCGGGCGTCACTACCGTTGGGGGACAGGCGATGATCCGGGTGATCGTGGCGGACGACCAGGAGCCGGTGCGCACGGGCCTGCGGCTGCTGCTCGACGCGCAGCCGGGCATCGAGGTCGTCGGCGAGGCGGTAGACGGCGTGGAGGCGGTGCGGCTCGCGCAGCGCGTCCGCCCCGATGTGGCCCTTGTGGACATCAGAATGCCGGGCCTGAACGGCATCGAGGTCACGTCGCTCCTGGCGGGCGACCGTGTCGCGGAGCCGATCGCGGTAGTGGTCATCACGACCTTCGACCTCGACGAGTACGTGCACGGCGCGCTCCGGGCCGGTGCCAAGGGGTTCCTGCTCAAAGAAGCGGGCCCGCACCTGATCGGCGAGGCGGTCCGCGCGGCCGCGAACGGGGACGCGCTCATCGCCCCGCAGGTCACGCTGCGGCTCCTCGGCGAGTTCTCGCGTCCTGCCAGGACGGTGCGACAGCCGTCCGCGCCGCTCACCGCCCGCGAGGAGGAGGTGCTCGCGCTGCTTGCCAAGGGGCTCACCAACACCGAGATCGGCGAGCGGCTGTTCCTCTCCCTCGGCACCGTGAAGACCCATATCGCGGGCGTGCTCGCGAAGCTCGGCGTCCGCAACCGGGTCGAGGCCGCGATGTGGGCGTACGAGTCCGGCCGCGCTAGCCGCGACTGACCCGACCGGGGCGGTAGAAGCCGACGAGGACGCCGTGGCGGGCCCCGCCCTCCTCGTCCTCGACCTCGTGGGCGAGCGTTTCGAGGGTCTCGCGCAGCCGCTGCGCCTGCGCCGGGCCCAGGCGGACGCTCCGCAGGATGAACAGCGAGTCGTCGTCGGTGGCCATCTCGTCGGCGACCGCCGCGAGTGCCGCCTTGGTGGTCTCGCCGTCGTCGAAGTTGAGTTTCGTTGCGGCCCGCCGGTAGTGCTGCTCGGTGCCGCCCCTGACCTGGCGGGTGCTGTCGAGCCGCACGAGCCCGGCTTCGAGCAGGACCTTCAGGTGGTGGCCCGCGCTGCCCTTGCTGACGCCGAGTTCGGCCGCGAGGCCGCTGAGGGTCGCGGTCCCGCGGCCGAGGGCGAAGAGCAGCCGGTGCCGGACCGGGTGCCCGAGCGCCCGGAAGTGCAGCGGGGTCGAGATCGTCAGCTCTTCGGGGTCGTCCATAAATCAAGTGTCCAGAAAACTGGACTCTTTGTCAAATCGGTGGTTCACTACTAGACATCACCCGCCCCGTTGGAGGTCCGATGTCCGTCATCCCCCAGATCGTGAAACTGCTCGACGAGCACTACATCTTCCCCGAGGTCGCCGCCGAACTCGGCGCGATCCTCAACGCCGCCGCCGCCGAAGGCCGCTACGACGGCGCCGACCAGGCCCGCCTCGCCGAGCTCGTCACCCCCGACCTGCAGTCGGTCAACGGCGACCTCCACCTGCGGCTCGTCCATTCCGAGACCGAACTCAGCGACACCCACGACGACGACGAGACCCAGCTGGAGCAGATGCGGGAGTGGAGCGCCGTCACCTGCGGCGGCGTCGCGAACGCGCAGCGCCTCCCCGGCAACGTCGGCCTCCTGGCAATCGCCCCGCTCCTGTTCCCGCCCGCGGTCGCGGGGGACCAGGTCGCCGCCGCGATGCGGCTCCTCGCCTCGACCGACGCGCTCATCCTCGACCTGCGCGAGTGCGTGGGCGGCGACCCGAACATGGGCACCTGGCTCTACAGCCACTTCACCGGCGCCGAACCCGTGCAGCTCACCGGCATGGCGTTCCG
The DNA here is from genome assembly GCF_055586545.1 of Glycomyces sp. NPDC050141. Lineage (NCBI taxonomy): Bacteria > Bacillati > Actinomycetota > Actinomycetes > Glycomycetales > Glycomycetaceae > Glycomyces > Glycomyces sp. NPDC050141. Next base: position 76,727 of record NZ_JBVJHZ010000015.1, read on the forward strand.
CGACCCCGCGCGGTTCACGCAGCTGTGGACCTCGCACGTCCCCGGCCCCACATTCGGCGACACCAAACCCATGTGGGTCCTCACCAGCGCGAAGACCTTCTCCGGCGGCGAGGCAATGAGCTTCGACCTGCAAGAGCGCGGCCGGGCCGTCGTCGTCGGCGAGCGGACCCGCGGCGGCGCACACCCGAGGGACGCGTACAAAGTGGACTCGCATCTCGAACTGACCCTGCCCGTCGCGCGCTCCGTCAGCCCGATCTCCGGCGGCAACTGGGAAGGCACCGGCGTCGTCCCCGACGTCCCGACCGCCGCCGCCGACGCCCTCGCCGAAGCCCACCGCCGCGCCCTCGAAAGCGTCCTCGCCCTAGGCAGCGACGGCTTCCGCGCCAAGACCGCCGCCGAAGCCGCCCAGGCACTCGCGCAGTAGCGGCCCGAAGCAGCCCGGCCCGCCCAGCGGTGCGGCAGGATACTGCTCATGCTCGGGCTTGAACTCATCGTCGTGATCGGCGCGGCGCTCGTCGCCTGCCGGCTCGCCGCGCAGCGCAGCGGGATCGCCGCGCCGGTCCTCCAACTCGGCGCGGGCGTGCTCCTCGGGCTCATCCCCGCGTTCGGCGTCCTCGAGCTGCCGTCCGAAGTGGTCCTCCTGCTGTTCCTGCCCGCACTGCTGTGGTGGGAGGCCTTCAACACCTCACTGCGGGAGATCCGCCGCTACCGGCGCGGCATCTTCCTCACCAGCACGATCCTCGTGGTCGTCACCGCGGCCGCCGTCGCCGCCACCGCGCACGCCTTCGGCATACCGTGGGGCCCGGCGTGGGTGCTCGGCGCGGCCCTCGCCCCGACCGACGCGACCGCCGTGAACGTGGTCGCGCGGTACCTGCCCCGCCGCCAGATCATGGTCCTGCGAGCCGAAAGCCTCGTCAACGACGGCACCGCGCTCGTCGTCTTCGGCCTCGCCACCGGCGTCGTCGTAGGGGAGGAGCACCTGAGCCTCGCGCTCGTCGGCTGGGAGTTCCTGGTCTCCTACGCGGGCGGCATCGCCGCGGGCGTGCTCTCGGCCCTGTTCTGGGTCTGGCTGCGCCGCAAGGTCACCGACACCCTCACCGCGTGCACGATCTTCTTCCTCATCCCCTTCACCGGCTACCTCCTCGCCGAGTCCGTCCACGCCTCGGGCGTCCTCGCGGCGGTCGCGGCCGGGCTCATCGTCAGCCAGACCAGCCCCGTCTACGGCAGCGCCCCGGCCCGGCGGCAGGTCTTCGCGACCTGGGGGTTCGCGACGTTCCTGCTCAACGGCGCCCTGTTCGTCCTCATCGGCATCGAATCGCAGGCCGCCCTGCGCGGCATGGAAGGCGCCGACCTCGCCCAGGCGATCGGCCTGGTCTTCGCGACCGCGCTCGTCCTGGTCGCGGTGCGGCTCGCGTTCCTGTTCACCTCGGTCTTCCTCATCCGCCTGCTCGACCGCCGCCCGCAGCAGCGGCTGCTTCGCCAGAGCAGCCGGGCGCGGATCGTCTCGGGCCTCTCAGGATTCCGCGGCGCGATCTCGCTGGCGATCGCGATCGCGGTGCCCACCACCATCGCCTCCGGCGCGCCGTTCCCGGCCCGCGACGTCATCGTGTTCGTGACCTTCGGCGTCATCGTCGTCATGCTCCTGCCCGCGTTCTTCCTCCCGGCCGTAATCCGCTGGGCGCGCCTGCCCGCCGACACCGAACCCGACGAGGAGCTGCAGTACGCGCGCCTAGAGACCTCGAACGCCGCCGCCGAGGCCCTGCCGCGCCTCGCCGCCGAACTCGACGTCCACGCGGACGCGCTGGCGCGCTTGCAGACCGAGATGCGCGAGCACCTCGACTTCCTCGAATCCGACCCCGACGAGGAAGGGCCCGACACGATCCCGCGCGTACGCGGCGACTACGACCGGTTGCGGCTGGCCGTCCTCGCCGAGAAGCGGTCGGTCCTCGTCAGGCTCCGCAACGAGCGCCGCATCGACGACGCCGTGCTCCGCCAGATGCAGTACCGACTCGACATCGAGGAGATGCGCCTCCTCGAAGACCCCGACGAGGAGGACTAAGCCCGGTTCGAGGACCACCACGTCGACGGCGCCGCCGCCGCGAACCCCAGCTTCTCGTAGAGCGGCACGCCGAGCTTCGAGGCCGTCAGCGTCACCGGGACCTCCGCGAGCGGTTCGAGTGAACCGAGCATCACGGCCCGGCCGATGCCCTTCGAGCGCGCGGCCTCCGTCGTCCCGACCCAGTAGTGGCTGCCGAAGCCGTTGGCGGCCACCGTGACACACGCCCCCGCGACGACGCCGTCCACACGCGCGACGAACACCGCGACGCCCGGCTCGTCGAGCAGCGCCATAGGGAACAGCTCCCCGGGCCGGTGCGGCTCGAACCGGTCCAGCCCGAAGCTCTCGATCACCGCCCGCTCGGCCCCGTGCAGGTCCTCCTCGCCCCGGACCCGTTCCACCGCAACCGCAGGAGCCTCCACGGCCCCCGGCAGACGCAGCATCACCGGCATCTGCCACGACCCCATCCCCAAGTGCCCCAGGCCGGTCGCGCTGAACGGGTCCTCCATGTCGACCGGCCCCGCCGCCGCGTGCCGCAGCTCGGCGATCTCCGCCAGCTCCTCACCCGTCAACTCGGGCTCCTGGACGAGGACGCGCATCCCGGCGCGCGCATCGCCGCACACCGCCAGGAAGCCGCGCCTCCGGATCACCTCGTGCCCGCGCGAACGGCCCGTGGCCGCCCAGAACGCGGCGGAGTTGCGGGCCTGCAGCCGAGGCGCCTCGGTCAAGTCGGGATTCGTCATGCCGCAACGATTCCCTATCCGACGCCCGTCCGCTACCCCGGGACGACCAGATTGAGATGCCTTGGGGCCAGCCCGATCACGACCTGCTGCCCCCAAGTGACCGTGAGGTGGTCGGACTCGAGGCCGTCGGCGAAGACCACGAGCCGCTCGCTCTCGCACACCAGCCGCAGCTCCTCGCCCTTCTGCAGCATCCCCGCCGTGAGGGTCGCGCCGGTCGCGGGCGACGGCCACGCCTCCCTGACGAACCACGACAGCGACGGCTCCTCCGGGCCCGGCAGCGCCCGGCCCCAGCTCCGGTCGGCCGCGATCGAGGCCGTCCAGCCGGTCGCGCCCGTACCCGTGCCGACCAGCACGCCCGACGAGGACTGCCGCTCCTCCCGGCCGTCCGCGCCGATGAGCCGGTACCGCGCCGACTGGTGCGCGCCGTGGCCCGCGTAGATCTCGTTGAGCCCGGCCAGGACCTGCCCGTCGTCGAGCCGCGCGGCGACCATCGACAACCGCTCGACCGCCGCCGCCTCAGCGGCCGCCGCCCTCAGCGCGGACCCGACCGCCTTGGCGCGGAACCGGATCAGCACGCCCGGGTTGCGCCCCGGCTCCGGGTCCACGCCCAGGACCGGCTGCCCGGACAGGTACTTGGCGAGGTTCGCCACGAGCCCGTCCTGGCCGACCGCGACGACGATGTCCTCGGGCCCGAACAGGAACCGCGGCAGGTCCTCCCGGTCGACCCGGCCCCGGCGCCAGTCCGCCGGGACTGCCGAGTCCACAATGGTAAGCGCTGCTTCCAGCGCCTCATGCCGGGCCGCGACCTCGCCCAGGTCGCGGCCCCGCTGGCGCAGGAAGTGCTCGGCCGCCGCGCGGGTGCCGTGCCGGACCAGCAGCTCGTCGAGTTCACTGCGGCGGCTCACCACCACCACGCGCGGCGCTAGGGTCGCGCTCATCGCGACCCGTCGGCGAGGCGCGAGAGGGTGCCCGTGAGCAGGTCCGGCGTGATCGTGATCTGCCCGATCTCGGGCAGCTGGCCCGCGAGCTCGCGCAGCGCCAGCGCCTGCAGCACCGAGGGCGGCAGGTCCCGGTACGCGGCCAGACGGGCCGCCTCCGCTTCCGCCTCGGCCGCGCCGACGGCCCGCACCTTGTCGGCCTGCGCGGCCGAGAGCGTGCGCTCGCGTTCGGCCTCGCCTTGGGCCGCAGCGAGTCCGGCGGCGGCGGCGAGCTCGGCCTGCCGCTGCGCGTTGGCGCCCTTCTGCTCCACGAGCTGCTGTTCGCGCCGGGCGAGCTCGATCTTGTTCTGCAGCTCGTTCTCGGCGATGGCCCGCTCCTGCTCGACGGCCTGCGCCCGCCGCGAGTACGTGGCCTTGTCCGCGTCCTGCTGCACCGCTTCGCGGGTCGGGGTCTGCAGCGAGCGCTCCAGCTCCGGTTCGGGCCGGACCGCGACGACGCGGGCGCTGACGACGGCCACGCCGATGTCGGCCAGCCGCGCGTCCTGGGCGAGGGCGGCGGCGACGTCCTCGCGCAGCTGCGGGACGGCGCTGGTGAGCGCTTCGGCCAGGGGGAGCCCGGCGAGCAGGTCGATCGCGGGCTGCTGCGCGAGCTCGGTGAGGAGGGTCGCGACCTGGTCGAGCGGGCGGGCGCGGGCCTGGCCCCGGTAGGGGTCGACGGAGAAGTCGAGGCGGGTGGCGGCGAGCGCGGGGTCGTCGATCCGGTAGGTCACGGTGGCCTGCACGGTGACGTCGGCGAAGTCGGCGGTGCGGGCGTGGAACATCAGGGGGAGTTCGCGGTCGTCGACGGGCACTTCGGAGAGCACGGCGACGAGGGGGCGGTACCAGAACGACTGGCTGGTGCCTTCGCGGGAGGTGCGGCCGCGCTTCTGGCAGCGGACCCAGACGGTGGGCGTGCCGCGCAGGTGGCGCAGGAAGAGGAGCTTGGTGACATCGGCCATTGGGGTGGACCTCCTATTTTCTCGTCAGTCTGACGATAATAATTGTGATAGGTTATCGTCAAGGTGGTGATAATGAGTTATCCGGTGTTTGCCGTCACTGTCGACCTCGTGGTCCTCACGGTCCGCGACGGCGAGTTGAACGCGCTCCTTGTCGAACGGGGCATCGAGCCCCACCTGGGCCGCTGGGCCCTGCCCGGCGGCTTCGTCCTCGGCGACGAGGACCTGAATGCCGCCGCGCGCCGAGAACTCAGCGAGGAGACCGGCCTCGACGGCCCCGCCGGGCACCTCGAGCAGCTCGGCAGCTACGGCGCGCCCGACCGCGACCCGCGCGGCCGCGTCGTCACGGTCGCGTACCTGGCGCTCCTGCCCGACCTTCCCACGCCCGTAGCGGGAACGGACGCGGCGGCCGCCGCCTGGACGCCGATCGGCAAGCACGGCCTCGCCTTCGACCACGACCGCATCCTCGCCGACGGCGTCGAGCGGGCCCGCTCCAAACTGGAGTACACGCCGCTGGCGACGGCCTTCTGCCCGCCGGAGTTCACCATCGCGGCCCTGCGGCAGGTCTACGAGGCGGTCTGGGGCGAGACCCTGGACCCGCGCAACTTCCACCGCAAGGCCACCACCACCCCGGGCTTCGTCGAACCGACCGGCCGCTCGACCGAAGGCGAACCGGGCCGCCCGGCCCGCCTCTACCGCCGCGGCGACGCCGCCCTCCTCAACCCCCCGATCCTCCGCCGGGGCAGCTGACTACTCCATCCGGAGCTTCTCGACCATGCGCGGGTAGTCGCCGAAGGCCTCCTCGACCTGTTCGGGGTTGAGGCCGTAGCGGGCGAGCTCGTACTCGTGCTGGCGGCCGATGCCGGGGCGGGCGAGGACGGAGTCGAGGGTGCGGGCGTCGGCGTTGGTCCACTTGGCGCCCAGGCGTTCGTAGAGCAGCGGGACCTTGTCGTGCGGTTCGGCCGCGAGCCACGGGTAGGGGACGTCGACGAAGGAGGCGCGGGGCCAGTCGACGCGGGCCTTGCGGGCGCGCTCGATCGCGGTGGCCTGGAGGCGCAGCCAGGTCTCGCCGATCGCGTGGAGGTCGGGGTTGCGCTCGTGCATGACCTGCGAGGACTCCACGAGCGAGCACAGGGAGCCGAGCACGGTGATCGGGTCGCGGTGCGTCCACACGATGGTCGCGTCGGGGAAGACCTTGCGGATCTCGGGAAGGTGGTCGAGGTGCATGGGGGACTTGAGAATCCAGCGCTTCCTCTCCCGCCCGTACTGGAGGACTTGCAGTGCGAGTTTCAGGTACTCGTAGTCGGGCAGGACGTCGTGCTGCTCGATCCACTTGTAGTAGTTCGGCATGTGCACGCGGGCGAGGTGCTGGTGGCCGTGCGGCAGCAGGTAGTTGCACTCGTCGGGCTTCTGGGCGTTGAGCGGGTGGATGACCTTGAACGCCGGGGCGAGCCGCATGAACGTGCCGACCAGGCGCTCGGTCTGCCTGATGCGGCGGACCCGCGCGTCCTCGCCGCGGTCGATGTCGGTGAACATCCACTCCCACAGGGCCGGGCCGCGGTGGTCGGCCGACTTGGCGATGATGTTGTGCGCCAGCGTGGTCGCCGTACGGGGGAGCCCGACGATGAAGACCGGCCGCTCGATCGGCTCGGCGGCGATCTCGGGGTGCTCGGTGACGAGGCGCTGCACGCGGAGGCGGTTCTCGATGCGCAGGCGCAGGTCGCCTTGGACGCTCTGCCAGCCCATCGGGCTGAGCTTCGGGCTCGCTGCGAAGTTTCGGGTGAGGACCCGCATGCCGTCGAGGAACTCGCCGATGGCGGCGGGGTCGCCCTGTGTGGAGCGCGCGGACTTCGCGACGATGCCAGCGAAGATCTTGTCGGGGTCGCGTCGGGTCGACATGGTCGGCTGCAGGAGTACGTTGAGGACGCTCGTGGTCATGGACTTGCGGCGCATAGGGGTTGCTTCCCGTCCGTGAGGGTGTGAACGGGCGCAATTCTCGCAGCAGCGCGCTTCCCTGTCCAGTATCGAACAGTGACCTTCAGTCCGCTTCGCGGATCAGCTCGACGGCCTCGGCTCAACGCGATTCGAGGAGCCCGCGCACGTACATGGCCTGCCCGGTGTGCTGCTGGTTGTCGTTGACGACGCTCACCAGCCGCACCCCGAGCGTCACCGCCGGGTCCCAGCGGGTGTCGACGATCCGGTCGAGGTCGGCCGGGACGAGCGAGGCGACGTAGCCGAGGGTCGCCGCGTGCACCGCGTCGTAGTACGCCCGCAGCTCGTCGGCTTTGACGCCGCTGACCTTCGCGACCTGCTCGCTCGTGTGCCCGTACCCGATGTCGCGCGGCTCGAGCTCCAGCCCGAACCGGTCGTGCCAGCCGTCGGCGGTCCAGGTCTGCTCGCGCCCGGCCACATCGGCGACGTGGTCGTCCTGGACCCGCGCGATGTGCCACACGAGCCACCCGATCGAGTTGGCCCCGGGCCCCGGCCGCGCGTCCAGGTCCTCCTGCGACAAGCCCTCCAGGACGGCGTGCACCTCCTCCTGCACCCGGCTGAACGCGTCCGTGAAGACTCCGCTGACCTCCATGTGGACTCCTGACTCTCGAAGCGGCCGATGTTCTCCGTCCAATCCTCGCATTGTCCGCGCGGCCGGATGACCGCACCGCGAGCCCTAGCCGCGCCTGAGAAGCGCCTTGAGCGCTCCGGCGAACTGGGTCGGGCGCTCGACCGCGCCGAGGTGCCCGCCGGGCAGCTCGGTCAAGGGCAGGCCGAGCCGCGCGGCGAGCGCGGCAGTGGTCTGGAACGGCAGGTCGGCGCGGGAGTCGACCCCGGCGGCGAGGACGAGCCGGTCCGTTTGGGCCGCAAGCGCGGGCAGGTCCGGGTCGTACCCGGTGAACTGGACCAGCACGTGCTCGAGGAACAGCGGCTGCAGATCGCCGAGGCGGCCGAACAGCTCCACGAGTTCGGGCGTGGGCGGCTCGGGCGCGGTGTCGGCGTACCCCTCGGGCCAGGTGCCGAAGCGGCGCAGCGCCGGTGCCTCGGAGCGGAGGTCGGTGTCGATCATCAGACCGGTCATGATCGACCCGGCCCGCTCGAAGTCGCCAGCCCGCGCCGCATCGCGCACCGACGCGATCGCCGTACGCAACCGGGCGGCTTCAGGCAGCAGGTTCACGAGCGGCGGTTCGTGCACGACGGCGAGACGCACCCGCTCCGGATGGTTCGCGAGCAGTTCGAGCGTGGTGATCGCGCCCGCGCTGAAGCCGAACACGATCGGGGCCTCGTCGAAGAGCGCGTCGATCACGGCTACGGCGTCCTCGGCATGGACCTTCGGGTGCTGGTCGCCGAGGACGAAACCCGGCCGCTGCGCCGAGGCCACCCGGGTGGTCATGGTGACGACGCCGTAGGCCTCGCTGAGCTCGGCGGTGAGGCGTTCGAGGACGCCGCCGTGGCCCGAGCCGCCCGGGATGAGCAGTAGCGGCGGGCCTTCGCCCCGCCCGCTGTATTCCACAGTGGCGTCGTCGATGTCGATGGTGTGCATGGGGTTCGCTCCTGTCTTAGATCCGCTGCCATTCGGTCAGGGTGTGGTGGAGCGCGTCGACCGCGCGCCGCCACGACGCGTCAAGGGAGCGGTCGGCGGTGAAGCCGCCGGTCGCCTCCAGATCGCTGAACCCGTGGAAGGTGCTGCGCAGCAGCCGGACCGCGTCGGTCGCGTCGGGTTCGGGCAGGTCGTAGCCGCGCAGCAGCGCGTAGCAGGCCTCGATGATGCGCGCGACGCCCGTGGAGGCCGCGAGCCTCTCCGGCGTGATCGGGTGCCGGGTCGCGGCGTACCGGCCCGGGTGCCCCGTCGCGAACGCGCGGTACGCGTCGGCGAAAGCCGTCAGGGCCGCGTGCCCCGAGCGCCCGGCGACCGCCTGCCCCAGGACCTCCGCCCACTCGTCGTGCGCGAGCAGCGCGACGCCCTCCATGAGGTCGGAGAGCCCGCGCACGTGGGTGTACAGGCTCGCGTCCCGCACGCCGAACCGCTTCGCCATCACGGCGAGTGTCAAATGCTCGAAGCCGATCTCGTCGGCCACGTCGGCGGCGGCGTTGATCAGTGCGTCCCGGGTGAGTCCTACGCGCGGCATAGTTTCCTAACCTTCCTAGGTTTTATCCTAAGGTACCTAGGTTCTGGGGCCGTGCCAAGTCGTTTTCAGGCCTGCTCGTCCAGGGCCGCCTGGAGCAGCCGGGCCGCCTCGCCGAAGCGGTCCGGGGCCGGGCCGGAGAAATTCACCCGCACGCAGGGCCCGGCGGGCTCGGCCGGGAACCACTCGGTGCCGGGCGCGATGAGCAGCCCGCGCGATTCGCAGTCGCGCACCAGCCGTTCGACATCGGTGCCGTCGGCCAGCCGCAGCCACAGGTTGAGGCCGCCCGCCGGGACGCGGTCGAGCACCGCGCCCGGCGCGTGCTCCCGCAGTGCCTCCACCAGCTGGTCCCGGCGCAGCCGCAGCTGGTTCCTGAAGCCCCGCAAGTGGTTCCGCCATCCCGGCTGCGTGACCACGTCGAGCGCCGCCGCCTGCAGCACCCCGCTCACGTACATCGCCTCGGCGCCCTGGTCGGCCGCGATCCGGTCCCGGACCGGCCCGCGCGCGACCACCGCCGCCACCCGCAGCGCGGGCGACACGCTCTTCGTCAGCGACCGCAGATAGACCACGTGCCCGCTGTCGTCAAGGGCCGCAAGCGGAGCCGGGTCCGCGTCGATCGCCAGGTCGTGCGCCCAGTCGTCCTCGACGAGGAACGCGCCGTGGCTCCGCACGACCTCCAGCACGTCCCTCCCGCGACCCGGCGACCACTGCACGCCGGTCGGGTTCGCGAACGTCGGCTGCGCATAGAACGCCCGCGCGCCCGTCCGCCGGAACGCCCGGTCCAGCTCCTCCGGGTCCGGCCCCTCAGGACCGCTCGGGACCGGCACCAGTTCGAGCCCGGCCTGCTCGGCCCCGAGGATCGCGCCCCAGTACGTGGGCGACTCGATAAGCAGCGGCCGGCCCGGACCCACGACCGAGCGGAACACCGAACCGAGCCCGCTCTGGCTGCCCGACACGATCATCACGTCGCGCGCGGTCGGCGCGGCGACCCCCGCCGGGGCGGTGCTACCCAGTTCGGCCGCGAACCACGCCTGCAGCTCCGGTAGCCCCCGCACCGGCGAACGCAGAAGCGCCACTTCGGACTTCGCCGCCCGCGCCAGCGCGGCCCGCACCATCCGCTCCGGCAGCAGGTCCCGGTCCGGGTAGCCCGAGTGCAGGCTCATCGCGTCCGGCGCGGCCGACCGCTGCGTCGAGGACACCACCGGCAGCCGCGCGTGCGGCGAGCCCAGAGCGGCCGTCTGCCAGCCGAAATCCACCGCGCGCGGCGCCCGCACCGCCCGCACGAACGTGCCCACGCCAGGCCGACTCTCCACCAGCCCAAGCGCATTCAGCGCGTGCATCGCCTTCTGCACCGTCACCGGGCTCGCGCCGTACTCGCTCATCAGCTCCCGGTTCGTCGGGACCTTCGATCCGGGCGGGGCGGCCTTGATCCACGCGCGCAGGCCGTCCACGATCCGCTGAGTGCTACTATTCGACATGAAGATAGAGAGTAACACTATCGTTCCCAAGCCGCCCGCGCTATCGCAACGCGCGGGCCTCTGGTGGGGCCTCCTCGGAGTCCTGGCGTTCTCGTTCACCCTCCCGTTCACCCGCGTCGCCGTCGAAGGCCTGTCCCCGCTGTTCATCGGCTCCGGCCGGGCCGTAGTCGCCGCAGGGCTCGCGGCGGTCGCGCTGGCGGCGACGCGGCAGCGCCTTCCCACTGCGGCCCAATGGGTCCGGCTCGCGGTCGTCGCGGGCGGCGTGGTGCTCGGCTTCCCGCTCCTCACCTCGTACGCGCTCACGACCGCTTCGGCCGGGCACGGCGCGGTCGTGGTCGCCCTGCTCCCGGCCGCGACGGCGATCACGGCGGTGCTGCGGGTGAAGGAGCGCCCGTCCGCCCGGTTCTGGACGTTCGCGGGTCTCGGCGCGGGCGCTGCGGTGTGCTTCGCCGCGCTGCAAGGCGGCGGGTTCGGGTCCCTCGGCGCCAGCGACCTGCTGCTGTTCGGCGCGGTGGCGGCCGGCGCGATCGGGTACGCCGAGGGCGGGCTGCTCGCGCGCGAGCTCGGCTCCTGGCAGACCGTGTCGTGGGCGCTGGTCCTCGCGGCCCCGGTCATGATCGCCTTGGGCGGCATCGCGATAGCGCAGGAGCCGCCGTCGGCGACGCCCGTGCAGTGGCTCGCGTTCGCCTACCTCGCGGCCGTGAGCATGTTCCTGGGGTTCTTCGCCTGGTACCGGGGGCTCGCGATCGGGCCGATGGCGCAGGTGAGCCAGGTGCAGTTGACGCAGCCGGTGATGACGATCGCCTGGGCCGCAATCCTTCTCGGCGAACCGCTCACGGTGCCGACGGTCGCGGGCGGGCTCGCGGTGATCGCCTGCGCGGGGCTCGCCGTGCGTGCCCGCCTCGCGGGGGTCAGGCCGAGACCGGCCGCCCGTACGCTTCCAGCAGCCGCAGCCAGATCTCGCTGACCGTCGGGTAGGACGGCACGGCGTGCCAGAGCCGGTCGACAGGGACCTCGCCGACGACCGCGATGGTCGCGGCGTGCACGAGTTCCGCCACGTCCGGGCCGACGAACGTTGCCCCGATCATGACGCCCCGGTCCTCGTCGACGATCATCCGGGCCGCGCCCTGGTAGTCGTCGCGGGACAGGCCCGCCCCAGCGACCCAGCCGAGGTCGTAGTCCACCACGCGGATCGTCTTCCCTTGCGCGCGAGCCTGATCGGCGGTCGGACCGACGGCCGCGACCTCGGGATCGGTGAACACGACCTGCGGGACGGCGCCGTGGTCGGCGGTCGCGACGTGCGCGCCCCAGGGCGCGTCGTCGACCGTCCGGCCCGCCGCGCGGGCCGCGATCACGTCGCCCGCCGCGCGCGCCTGGTACTTGCCCTGGTGCGTCAGCAGGACCCGCCCGTTGACGTCGCCTACCGCGTACAGCCAGTCGAAGCCGTCGACCCGCAGCGTGTCGTCGGTGGCGAGCCGTTTTCCAGGGTCCAGCCCGATCGCTTCAAGGCCGAGGTCGGCCGTGGCGGGCGTGCGCCCGGTGGCGACCAGCACCTCCTCGGCGGTCACCGTTCCGGCACTGGTCTCGATCCGCACGCCGTCGCCGGTGCGGTCGACGCGGAATGTCGCTGTGTCCGTGTAGATCTCGACGCCCTGCGAGCGCAGGGACCGGGCCACGTGCTCGGCCGCGAACGGCTCGACGCTGCCGAGCAGCCCGCCTTTCGCGATGACCTTGACCGTCGCGCCGAATCCGGCGTACGCGGTCGCCATCTCCAGCGCGACCACGCCGCCGCCGATGATCGCGAGGCTCTCGGGCACGGCGGTCGCGCTCGTCGCCTCCCGGCTCGACCACGGTTTCGCCTCGTACAGACCGGGAACGTCCGGCAGGTTCGGCACCGAGCCGGTGGCCACCGCGACCGCGTGCCGGGCCCGCAGCACCGCAGTGCTGCCGTCCTCAATGGTCACTGTGACCTCGCGTTCGCCGCTCAACCGGCCGTGCCCGCGCACGAGGCCGATCCCGGCGCTCTCCAACCACCGGACCTGACCGTCGTCGGACCAGTCGCTGGTGAACGAGTCCCGCCTGCGCAGCACCGCGGCCACGTCGAGTCGGCCCGTGATCGCTTCGGCCACACCGGGAAGCGCCCGTGCCGCGTTCATCACCTGCACCGGGCGCAGCAGCGCCTTGGACGGCATGCACGCCCAGTACGAGCACTCGCCGCCCACGAGCTCGCTCTCGACGATCACCGTCTCCAGCCCGCCCTTGACCGCCCGGTCGGCGACGTTCTCGCCCACCGGCCCGGCCCCGACTACGACCAGGTCGACCTCGCGTACCTCGGCTGCCATCCGCCCCGCCCCTTCCGATGCGTCCCAGAGGCGAAGCCTACGCGCCCCGGTGCCCGCGCGGCACGCTTCCGGGCCCGGGGCCACTACTATGTGGAGCGGCCGCCCCGCACCCCTTGGAGCCCTTCATGACCTATCCGCAGCCGCAAGGCGCGAGACACCGCATGCTCTGGCTGGCCTGCGGCGCGATCGTCCTGGCCCTGGCCGTGATCCTGGCGTCCGCGCTGTACCTCGTGCGGTCCGACGAAGAGCGCGAGGCGGCCGAGTCCGCGACCTCGGAAGCAGCCGTGCCCGACGAGGTCACCGTCGAGCTCTGCGAGGAGTTCGACGCGTCCGGCATCGCCGACGTCGTCCCCGAGACCGACACCGGCCGGACCGACGCCGACATCGGCCCCGACCCGGACAACGCCGCGATCGAGACGACGCTGACCTGCTGGTGGGGCGACCAGCAGCAGTGGACGGGCTGGGTCCTCATGCGGCTCTGGCCGACGGAGCAGGGCGCCGCCACGGCCGTCGAGGACAACCGGGCCGGGAGCGACTTGGCCGGCATCGAGACCGACGGCTGGGGCGGCGGGTTCTCGGCGGTGATCGCCCAGGACGACGGCCGCGAACTGTTCGGCCTGATCGACTCGTACGGCAGGGTCGAGGCGCATGTGTACGCGTTCATCGACCCTGCCGTGCACCTTGAGGACGCTATGTGGTCGGTCCTCGCGGAGCTGCAAGTCCAGTGCGAAGCGGTCTTCGCACCGTTCATGTACTAGCTAGTAGACGCTCGAGCCGATCCAGTCGTCGTAGCCGTACCCGGCCGGGTCGGCGTAGTTCCGGTCGGCGGGTGCGACCGCGCCCCCGCCGCACTGGGTCAGGACCAGCGACGCGCCCGCACTCGTGCCGTCGAAACCGAGGCACAGGCTCGGGCTGCCGACCGGGTGGATACCCGTGGCGTTCGCGGTGAACTGCTGGTTGATCCCGCCGTGGCAGTCCCACAGGATCAGCGGGGTCCCGGCCCGCACACGGCCGCTCTCGATGTCCACGCACCGGTCGTGGCTGAGCTCCACGTGCAGCGAACCCTCCGCCTCGTCGAACCAGAACCCCTGGTTGCGGGCGCCGTTGCAGCCCCACGCGATCAGGTCGGTGCCGTTGCGCGAGTCGTAGCCCTCCGCGTCGGCGCACAGGCCCGCGGCAGCGTTCTTGAGGTCCTGGAACTCAAGCAGCCCTTCATAGAGGTGGGCGCTGCCGGTGCTGGCAGTGTCGACGCACGTGGAGGTCTCCCAGTCGGGGTGCTCGTAGAACTCCGTGATGCACTGCGCGAACGCCCCGTGCCCGAGGTAGTTGGGGTGCAAGGACTGCCGGAACGCGTGCTCCGAGGGCAGCTCGCCGACCTCGACGTAGACGCCGCGCGCCCACGGCTCCTCCTCGCACACGCCGTGCCCGTCGAAGAGCCGCTGCGCGTCGAGGTACCGCACGCCCTTGCCAAGGGCCGCTTCGCGGATGCCGCGCTCGAACATGGGCACGGCCTTGTTGCGCGCGAAGGCCGCGTCCGCGAGGTAGAGCAGGCACCCGCCCGCGTACCAGCCGGGGAAGTCCGGGTTGTCCTCCACGTCGGGCCCGCCCGGGCTGGGGTACGACATGACGACCAGGTCATAGTCTGAGGCGAGGTACCCGGCGTCGGTCATGGTCTGGCGCACGCCGTCGATCGCGTTCTCGACGCCGTCCTGGCTGACCTCGACGCGGGCCTCCCAGGTGTCGGTGTGGCTGTCCCAGCACGGGCCGAGGAACAGGATGCGGTTGGTGGCGCACTCGGTGGCGACGGGGCCGAACTCGATGCCGCCTTCGTCGTTGGCGCCCACCACGATCCACACGAGCTTGACGTGCGTGTTGCGGGCCTTGACCGCGAGCTGGTCGCCCTGGTTGAGCTCGTCCCACTGCGTCTGCCCGGTGCTCTGGATCAGGTGCGGGGACGCGGCACCGGAGCACGCGACGTTGTACTGCTGGTCGCTCTCGATGCCGGTGCGGAAGAGCGCCTGGTCGAGCGAGCGGTCGCACCAGTTCCCGTCCGTGTGGGTGCCGGGTTCGTAGTTGCCGACGCCTTCGCCGGAGATCTCGCTGTCGCCCATGGAGACCAGCGAGGTCTGGCGTTCGGCGAGGGGCCGGATGCCGGGGCTGCCGTACAGCTCGGTCGCTTCGGCGGCGCGGAGGGTTTCGAGGTGGTCGGGCAGCGGCACGGGGTCGGGCCGTGCCGCCGCCTGGGCCGATGAGGCCATTGTGGAGAGTGAGAGGGTGCAGAGCACCGCTGCGGCCAGCGCGGCGGTGATCCGGTTCCGGGGAGTGGACATGGCAGTCTCCTGTTCGGAAACATCGCTGTCGACGGATCGTAGAAGCGAGACTACCGTTACTCCGCGGTAATGTGAAGATTGTCAGATTGATCAATTTCGATACTTTAAGCGGCGGTCCAGTCCGCGTGCGCCGTCAGCGGCACCAGGTCGGGACGCAGCACCCGGGTCTGGATGTCAAGGCGCCCACCGGTCTCGGCCGACCGCAGCAGCGAGGTCATGACCTCCAGGACGTGGAGCGCCAGCGCCCCGCTCGCCCGGGGCGATTCGTTGCGGGCCATGTCCACCAGCCCCGCGCCCCGGCCCGAGTCGACGTACCCGGCGCTGACCGGGAGCACGTGGCGTTCGCCGCCGCGGCGATCGAGTTGGACGTCGCCCGAGAAGTGGTTGGGGTCGGGCACGCCGACGGTGCCCTCGGTGCCGTGGACCTCGATGTTCGGGGCCGAGGTCGCGTACCCGTCGAAGCTCATCACGAGGGTGCTCAGCGCCCCGCCCGCGTGCTCGAGGATGCCGGTGACGTGCGTGTCGATCGAGACCGGGACCTGTTCGCCCGCACGGGGACCCGAGCCGATCAGACGCTGGTCGCGCGAGCGGCTGGACGCGCCGGTGACCGCGACGACCGGGCCGAGCAGGTGCACGAGCGCGGTCACGTAGTACGGCCCCATGTCGAGCAGCGGCCCGCCGCCCTCGGTGTAGTAGAAGTCCGGGTTCGGGTGCCAGACCTCGTGCCCCTGCGCGATCATCGTGGCCGTGGCGAACGTCGGCACCCCGATGTCGCCCTTGTCGATCGCGGCCCGCGCGGTCTGCGTCCCGGTGCCGAGCACCGTGTCCGGCGCGCAGCCGACCTTCACGCCCGCGGCGATGCCCGCCTCGACCACGCGCTGCGCGTCCTCGAACGTCGCCGCGAGCGGCTTCTCGCCGTAGACGTGCTTCCCGGCGGCGATGGCCTGGAGTGCGATGTCCGCGTGGGCCACGGGGATCGTGAGGTTGAGGACGGTGTCCACATCGGGGTGTGCGACCAGCTCGTCGACGGTGAGCGCCGCGGCGCCAGTCTCCTCGGCGACCTCGGCGGCGCGGGCCGCGTTCAGGTCCGCGACGGCCGCGACGCGGACGGCCGGGCAGTCCGCGAAGGTGTTGAGGTACTGGCCTGAGATGGCCCCGAGGCCGATGATGCCTACGCCGTGCGGGTCGCCCACAGCATGCCCCTTTCGATGATGGTGCGGACGTTCTCGTCCTTGAGGACGTCGACGCTGTGGCCGGGGGTGGCCACGACGATGCGGCCCTCGCCCCACAGGCGCGTCCACACGGCCGGGGAGGTGATCGGCCGGTGCCACGGGTGGTACGGCTGCACCGGGTGCGTGGTCGTGGCGAGCACGTCGATGAGGTCGTCGTGCAGGACCCAGTACTGCTCGGTGTCGAGCTCGAAGTCGGCGATGCCCGCGGTGATCGGGTGCTCGCGGCCCAGGTCGGTCATCTCCACGGTGTATTTCAGGTAGTTGTCCTCCTGGCCGCCGCCGCACAGGCCCGGCTCCTTGGAGGGGTGCGTGGCGAACTGGCCGCCGATGAGCTGCAGGTAGTCCGAGGAGTTCCGGTAGGAGTCGGCGATGCCGCCGTGCCAGCCCACGAGGCCCGTGCCCGCTTCGACTGCCGCGCGGAGGCCCTTGAACTGGTCGTGGGTGATGTCGGCCATCGTGACGCTCTGGACGATGAGGTCGGTCCCGGCGAGCACTTCGGCGTCCGCGTACACCTCGCGGGTCTCCTCGATCCGCACCTCGAACCCCTGCTCTCGCAGGAAGGGTAGAAACAGTTCAGTCGCCTCGACCGGTGCGTGCCCCTCCCATCCGCCTCGGACGACCAGGGCTTTTCGCTCACTCATATGGTTCCTTCACCGGCGCTCTGACACCGCTTGTCGAATCGTTTTCAAGCCTCGACGATCGACCGTAGCCGATGCCGCGACCGACCGCAACGGCCTTCCCGGGCACAGTTGGTTTACCGGGACATATAAAAAGTTTCGAACGGCCCCGGGCCGGTGCGCGGCCCGGGACCAAGCCGCCTACGCCGTGGCCGGACGCGGGTCCGCACACGTCCATTCGTGCTCGCCCGAACCCGCCTCCACCGGCTCCCGTCCGGGCAGCTCCACCAGCGCCGTCGTATTGGGCGGCACCGCCGCCCGCACGACTACAACGCCGTCACCCGCGTCCCAGCGCACCGTCGCCCGCCCGTACGGCGTCTCCAGCTCCGTCGCCGCCCACTCCAGCCCCGCCAGCGGCACCGGCGCGATCCGCAGCTTCCGGTACCCCGGTTCGAGCGGCGCCAGACCCGCCACCGTCCGGTGCATCCAGTCCGCGATCGCCCCGAACGCGTAGTGGTTGAACGAGGTCATCTGCCCCGGATTGATCGTGCCGTCCTCCAACATGGAGTCCCAGCGCTCCCACACCGTCGTCGCCCCCATCGTCACCGGGTGCAGCCACGACGGCACCCCCGTCTGCAGCAGCAGCGCCCGCGCCGTCCCCGCATGGCCCGTGCCCACCAGCGCGTCCTGGATCAGCGGCGTCCCCACGAACCCCGTCCCGATCCGGTGGTCCGCCTTCTCGACCAGTCTCGCCAACCGGTCCCCAAGGCGCCCAAGCAGCTCCGCATCCGTCGCCAAGCCGAACACGATCGCCAGCGCGTACGCCGTCTGCGCATCCGAGACGATCCGCCCCGCCGGGGTCACGTACTCCCGCAGCCAGGCCTCGCGCACCTCCTCCGCGTACACCTCGTACCGCTTCGCGTCCTCCTCCAGACCGAGCAGCCGCGCCGCGTCCGCTACGAGCCGCGAGGACCGGAACAGGTAGGCGCTGGCGACGATGTCGTGGTCGGTCTTGGCCTGACCGGGCTCGTCCGGCGGGGCGTTCGGGTCGAGCCAGTCGCCGAACTGGAAGCCGCCCTCCCACAGCCGCCGCTCGCCCGCGAGCGCCGCGACCTGGTCGACCCAGGCCTTCATGCTCGGGTACTGGTGTTCGAGCACCGCGCGGTCGGCGTACCGTTCAAAGAGGACGGAGGGCACGACGGTGGCGGCGTCGGCCCAGGCCGCCGCGGGGGTCTTGGCCCATTCGAGCACGTTCGGCACGATGAACGGCACCCCGTCGATCGCCTCCTGCTCGAGCGCGAGGTCTTCGAGCCAGCTCGCGAGGAACCCGCTCGCGTCGTAGAGGTACGACGCGGTGGGGGTGAAGACCTGGATGTCGCCGGTCCAGCCGAGGCGCTCGTCGCGCTGCGGGCAGTCGGTGGGGATCGACAGGAAGTTGCCGCGCATGCCCCAGACCACGTTCTCGTGCAGGCGGTTCAACTGCTCGTGCGAGGAGTCGAACCAGCCGGTGCGGTCCATATCGGAGTGCACCACTATGGCGGTGACGTCGGCCGGATCGAACTCGCCCGGCCAGCCCTGGACCTCGGCGTACCGGAACCCGTGGAACGTGAACGCGGGCTCCCAGGTCTCTACCCCGTTGCCCGCCAAGGTGTACCGGTCGGTGGCCTTGGCGTGCCGGAGCGGGCGCACGCCGAGCTCGCCGTGTTCGAGGACCTCGGCGTGGCGCAGCACGACGGTGTCGCCCTCGCGGCCGGAGACGCGAATGCGCAGATGCCCCACGAGGTTCTGCCCGAAGTCGAGCACCGTACGTCCACTAGGGGTGGTGATGACCTCGGCGACCGCCAGCTCCTCGGTGGCCCGCACCGGCGGTGCCGTGCGCGGCACGGGCGTGATCGCCTTCGTGTTGTCGTGGCGCGCGTCGAGCCAGGCCTTGTCGTCGAAGCCCGGCGCGGACCAGCCCGGCATCGCGCGCCGCGCGTCGTAGTCCTCGCCCGCGTAGATCCCGCTCGCGGTGACCGGCCCGTCGGCGGCCGCCCGCCAGCCCTCGTCGCCCGTGGCGACGGTTTCCGTTGTCCCGTCCTCGTATTCGAGCACGAGCTGCGCCGCGAAACTCGGGTACTTGCCGTAGTACGGCCGGGCCTCGCCGTGGAAACCGAAGCTCTCGGTGTACCAGCCGCCCGCGAGCGCGGCGCCGATCGCGTTCGCGCCCTTGACGAGCAGCGCGGTGACGTCGTTCGTCTCGTGCACGAGGCGGCTCTTGTACGCCGTCCACCCGGGCTTGAACCGCTCATCGTCGACCGGGACGCCGCCGATCTCGATCTGGAACAGCCCGCGCGCGGTGCTGTACAGGGTCGCGGCCCGGAGTCCTTCGCGCACTTGGAACTCGCGGCGCAGCAGGACCGGCTGCCCGATATCGGCGGGCTCGGGCACGGTGAGGAACTTCGCCCGCCACTCGCCTTCGGCGAGGAACCCGGCGCGGATCGCCAGCGGCGTGCTCCACTCGGAGGTCCCATCCGGGCCGTGGACCCGCACGCGCACTTCGCCGCGCTCGCGGGGGAGCAGCGACTCGAACGGCCACGCGACGAGCACCGATTCGGGGCCTTCGACTTGCGCCACGGCGACGGCTTCGCCCCGCAGCCATTCGATCTCGGCGCCGGTCTGCGTCCAGTTCGGGGCGGTGGTCTCGGTCTTCCACGACAGGCGCGGGCGGCTCGTGCCTACGAAGGCCGAGTCGGTGCGGTACTCGGATCGGACACTGTGGACTGATGGGTGCATTCGTGTCTCCTAGCCCTTCACGTCCCGATTGGAACGATTCATTTCGTGAGGGATCGCGTATGCGGTTGTGCTCGTAGGGCTTGCTTTCAGTGGTCGCCGAGCGCGCCGACGCGCGTGGCGGTGCCGCGCGGGCGCGGCGGCCGGGTGCTGGAGCGGACGACGAGGTCGGGCTGGACCGTTTCGTGCCGCGCCTCGGTGCGCCCGGCGATGCGTTCGAGCAGGAGCTCGACGGCGAGGCGGCCCATCCGCTCGCCGTCCTGGTGGACGGTGGTGAGCGAGATGCCGGGGTGGCCGGCGATCTCGATGCCGTCGTATCCGGCGACGGAGACCTCGTCGGCGGTGAGGCCCGCGTCGGCGACGGCGCGCAGGACGCCGAGCGCCGGTTCGTCGTGGCAGGCGAAGACCGCCGTGGGCCGCTCCGCGCCGGAGAGCAGCCGCAGGGCGGTCCGGTGCGCGTCGGCGGTGACGTCGGCGGCGCGCGCGATGCTGATGCGGTCGCCGAGTCCGGCCTCCTGCATCGCCTTCCGGTAGGCCTCCAGGCGGATCGCCTGCGGCACACCGGAATCGGGCCTGGTGCGTTCCGGTTCGCCGGTGAGGTGGGCGATGTCGCGGTGCCCGAGCCCGATGAGGTGCCGCATGACCTGGAGGGCCCCGGCCTCGTCGTCGCTCACCACGGTGTCGTACCCCTCGGCCCGGTCGTGGCGGCCGAGCATCACCACCGGCACCGTGGCCGAGAGCTCGCTCAGCCAGGCCGGTTCGACCAGCGGCGAGACCGCGATGACCCCGTCCACCTGCCGGTCGACGAGGGCCTGGATGGCCCGGTAGCCCTCGCTGTGCGCGGGGTCGGCCGGGGCGATGATGAGCTGGTACGGCGAGCCGGAGAGGGCCGCCGTGGCGCCCGCGAGCAGCAGCGGGAAGAACGGGTTCGACAGCTCGGGGATCTCGATCCCGAGCGTGAACGTCTTGCCGCGCATACCCCTCGCCGAGACGCTGGGCCGGTAGCCGAGCTTCCCGATCGCCGTGTTCACGCGCTCGCGCATGGCCGGGCTGACCCCGTAGGCGTCGCGGATGACCTTGGAGACGGCCGCCCGCGAGACCCCGGCCTCGCGGGCCACGTCCTCGATGGTGACCGATCCGGCCTTCTGCGCCGCCATGGGAACCCCCTGGTCCTAGTGATGGAGATCAATCTACACATGATGTAGACCGATCTACAAGAGGGCAGTTCCAAGAAAAACGCGGGGCCGCCCGCCGAGACGGACGACCCCGCATGGATCGTGTTGCGCCGCTACATCATTCGGCGGTCAGATGGATCATGACCGCCTGCACCGGCCACAGGCCCGGCAGCTGCACGCCGACCTCGGTCAGCACCCGGCCGGAGACCCGGACCTCGTCCTTGCCCAGCCACGGCGGGGTCGTCCAACCGTGCTTCGACGCGCCGATCTCGTCCCGCACGCGCAGCGCGTACCGCCGCTCGGGGTCGAGTCCGTCGAGCCGGAGCCGTTGCGGCAGTGCGTCTTCGAGGGACGCCACGGTCGCTACGGTGAACACCGCCTCGGAGCGGTCGGCCGCGACGACGCCGCGCACCCGCAGCGCCGGGTCAACGACATCCGGGTGGACCACACTGCCGGTGTGCAGGAGCCCGCGCAGCTCCTTGTACAGCGCGCCGAACGCCTTGATCTGCTCGGTCTCTTCTTCATTGCAGGACAGGAGGTCCCACTCGAACCCGGCCGAACCCTGCAGCGAGGTCGCGATCCGGTAGGCGAGCCCCGTGGCCCGCCCGGTGGAGTGGGCGGGGGAGGGGCCCACGTGCGCGCCGATCATCTCCGGCGGCAGCACGAGCTCGGTCCACCGCTGGATGTCCTGGCGCTCGACCGGATCGTTCGAGTCCGAGGCCCACACGCGGTCGGTCCGCGCAAGGATGCCCAGGTCGGTGCGGGCGCCGCCCGAGGAGCACGACTCGATCTCCAGGCCCGGGTGGTCCGCCTTCAACCGGTCGATGAGCCGGTAGGCCGCGAGGGTCTGCGGGTGCGTGCCCGGCCGCCCCTCGTGCACCGCCTCGACCAGGTCCCGGTTGTGGTCCCACTTGATGAACGCGATCCCGAGCCGGTCAACGATGTGGGACATCTGCACGCGCACATGCTCGAATGCCGCATCGTTCGCCAGGTCCACCACGTACTGCGTGCGGAACGAGATCCCTTCGGGCGCCGGCACGGACTCGGCGCTGGCGAGCAGCCAGTCCGGGTGCGCGCGTGCGAGATCCGAGTCGAGGTTGACCATCTCGGGCTCGAACCACAGCCCGAACTGCATCCCCAGGGACCTGACGAGCTCGGTCAGCGGCTCCAGGCCCTCGGGCCAGACCGCCGGGTCGACCTCCCAGTCGCCGAGCCCGGCCCGGTCGTGCCTGCGCGCCATGAACCAGCCGTCGTCGAGCACGAACCGCTCGACGCCGACCTCGGCCGCCTTGCGCGCCAAGGCCTCCACCCGGGCCGGGTCGTGGTCGAAGTACACGGCCTCCCAGGTGTTGAGCACCAGCGGCCGCGCGGATTGCGGGTGCTGCGGGCGGGCGCGCATCCACGTGTGGAAGCGGTCGGCGATGCCGTCGAGCCCGGTGCCGGACCACGAGAAGTACGCGGTCGGCGCGGCGTACGATTCGCCGTTCTCCAGGCGGATCTCGCTGGGGCGCAGCAGCTCCCCGGCGCCGATGAGTGTCACGTGGTCGGTGTGGCGGTCGGTGCGGTGGCGCACGTCGGCGCTCCAGCCCAGGTGCACGGCCCACACGTCGCCGGTGCGGTTGCGCGGGGTCCCGTTGGAGGCCAGAGTGACCCACGGCGCGTCGTGGCCGCCGCGCCCGCGACGCGACTCGCGCACCGTGGACCCGCGCGGGATCGCGATCGTCACGGGTGCCTTCTCGCGGGCCCAGCGGCCGGTGAAGGACGTGAGGTGGTCGGCGGCCTTCGGCACCGGCAGCGTCGCCTCCAGCCACGAGACCTCAACGGCCCCTTCGCTGTCGTTCTGCAGCTCGTGGTCGACCAGGACGAGCCCGCCCGCGCCGATCTCCAGCCGGGTCCGCAGCGTCAGGCCCGCTTCGGGATCGACGGCCGTGATAGCAACCGTGGCTTCGCCCTGCTGCTCCACCGTGGCCTGCCAGCGCGGGAAGATCGGTCGGCCGTCGCGGGTCGCGAGGAGCGCCGGGCGGCCCGACCAGCCCTCGGATTCCTGCGGCGCCAACGAGAGCCGCCATGCGGCGTCGAGCGTGCCGGGCGCGGTCTGGCGGCCGGTCACTTGGTCGAGCCCGTCGAGGTCCCCGGGTTCGAGCGGGCCGAGGTCGGCACCCCAGTGCAGTACGGCCGGGAGGCCCGCGTCGGCGGCCTTGAGGACGAGGGCTACGCCGTCGCGGCGCAGGAGGGTCCAGGTTCCTTGGTTCACGTCGTTCCTTCAATGTGAGGACAGTGCTTGCGGCGCTTGGGAAGTCGTTCGTATGGCGCCGCGGCGCGTTTCGGCATGTCGAGGGGCACAGTACCGTACTTAACCGGGTTAATGAAATCGGAATCTCGCGCCATTCCAATGGTATGTGATATGTGATATGTTACTGCGAATCCCGAAGTCTGGGCCGGTCGTCAGAGGGTTCCAACGGCGCGCACCCCCACTCCGCTGACGCGGCCTACGGCGCGAACTAGCGATAGGAAATCCCCCCATGATCAGAAAAGCGACCCGCGCGGCGGCGGCCCTCGCAGCCGCGGCGCTGCTCCTCACCGCCTGTTCCGGCGGCGGCGACGACGGTGGCGGCGGCAGCGGACCGGGCGGTGAGCCGCAGCAGGGCGGCACCGTCCACATGCTCCAGAACGCCGACTTCTCCTACCTCGACCCGGCCCGCGGCTGGGACGGCGGCGTCAACGCCTTCTACCGCCTCATCTACCGCGGCCTCACCATGCAGGCCGCGGGCGACGCCGAAGACCCGAACGCCGTCGTCCCCGACATGGCCGAAAGCCTCGGCACCGCATCGGAAGACGGCCTCACCTGGACCTACACCCTCAAAGAGGGCCTGAAGTTCGACAACGGCGACCCCATCACCTCCGCCGAGCTCGAGTTCGGCATCTCCCGCGCCTGGGACCCCGAGATCGGCATCGGCTCGCCCTGGCTCAAGAACACCGTCGAGGCCCCCGAGGACTACAAGGGCCCCTACCAGACCGGCGACCACCCGGGCATCGAGACGCCCGACGAGAAGACCATCGTCTTCCACCTCAAGGCCCCGTTCCCCGAGTTCGACAACGTCGTGGCCCAGGTCAACGCCGTGCCGTTCCCGGTCGGCACGGGCGCCGGCGACGAGTTCATCAAGGACGTGATCGCCTCCGGCCCTTACACCCTCGACTCGTACACGCCCGGCAGCTCGATCAAGCTGGTGCGCAACGAGCACTGGAGCGCCGACACGGACGACGTGCGCAAGGCCTACCCGGACGCGTGGGAGTTCGAGATCGGCCTCGAAGGGGCCACGATCGACGAGCGCCTCCTCGCCGGTCAGGGCTCTGACGTGAACGCGATCTCCGGCAAGATCCAGCCCGCCACCCTGGCGCGCCTCCAGAGCCCCGACCTCCAGGACCGCGTCATCAGCGCCGAGGCCTACTGCGTGACCTACATGGGCATGGACACGAGCGAGGCCCCGTTCGACAAGCTCGAAGTGCGCCAGGCGATGAACTACGCCGTCGACCGCACCTCGCTCCAGACCGCCTCGGGCGGCACCCAGCTCGCCCTCCCGGCCACCACGATCATCCCCAATGCGGTGAACGGTCACAAGGACTTCGACCTCTACCCGAGCGAAGGCAACAACGGCGACCCCGAGCAGGCCAAGGCCCTGCTCGAATCGGTGGGCCTGGGCGACGGCTTCTCGTTCACCCTCGACATCCGCTCGAACCCGATCATGCAGGCGCAGGCCGAGTCCATCCAGCAGGCGCTGGCCAAGATCAATGTGGACGTGACCCTGAACGTCATCGACGTCTCGACCTACTACGAGACGATCGGCACGCCCTCGCAGATGAGCGACGCCGCGATCACCGGCTGGTGCCCGGACTGGGCCTCCAGCTCCAGCACCATGGTGCCGCCGCTCGTGGACGGCCGCGTCATCACCGAGAAGGGCAACACCAACATCGGGATGTTCGACGACCCCGCCATCAACGCCAGGATCGACGAGATCCGCGCGATGACCGACCTCGCGGCGGCCAACGTCGAGTGGGGGAACTTCGACGAGGAGGTCATGGCGCACGCGCCGATGGTCCCGCTGCTGCAGGAGCCGAGCGTGTTCCTGCCGGGCGAGAACATCGCCGGGTACATCCCGAACACGAGCATGACCGACTTGACGATCATCGGCCTGAGCGACCCGTCGCGAGGCTGATCTCCGATGTCCTTCGCTCCGAGCGAACTCGAAGCCGAAGGCGCGGCGGGCGGTGAAGCGCTGCAGGGCAGCGCGGCGCCGCCCGCCTCCGGGCGGAACATCGCCCGCGCCTTCCTCCGCGACAAGGCGGCCGTCGCCTGCGCCGTCTACATCCTGCTGATCATCCTGATGGCGGTCGCCGCGCCGCTGCTGGTGAAGATCAGCGGGTACGGCCCGCTCGAATTCGACCAGGCCGCCGTCGACCCGAACCTGGGCGGCATCCCGCTCGGGACCGCGGGCGGCATGGGCGCCGACCACTGGTTCGGCGTCGAGCCGGGGAACGGGCGCGACATCTTCGCCCGGATCGTCTACGGCGCCAGGGTCTCCATGCTCATCGCGATCTCTGCGACGCTCTTGACCACTTTCCTCGGCGTGGTCTTCGGGCTCATCGCCGGTTACTTCGGCGGCCGCGTCGACATGGTGGTCTCGCGCGTCATGGAGTTCCTGATGGCCTTCCCGGCGCTCATCTTCATGATCGCCGTGCTCTCGGCCCTGCCCGCCGAGAACCGCCAGTTCCTGCTGGTCCTGGTGATCTCGTTCTTCGGCTGGCCGTACCTGGCGCGCATCGTGCGCGGGCAGACCATGTCGCTCAAGGAAAGGGAGTTCGTGGAGGCCGCGAAGGCCTCCGGTGCGACCAGCGCGCAGATCATCTTCAAGGAGATCCTGCCGAACCTCGCCTCCACCATCATCGTCATGACCACGCTCGCCGTGCCCGGCTATGTGGGCACCGAGGCCGGCCTGTCGTTCCTCGGCGTCGGCGTCGTCCCGCCGACCCCGTCGTGGGGCCAGATGATCGCCAGTTCCGTGCCCTGGTACGCGGTCGACCCGGCGTACTTCCTCATCCCGGGGGCCTTCCTGTTCCTGCTCGTGCTCTCGTTCACGGTGCTGGGCGACCGCATCCGCAAACTCCTCGGGGAGGGGGCCGCATGATCCGCTTCGTCGCCAACCGCGTGCTCGGCATGGTCGTCGTGCTGTTCCTGGTGTGCCTGTTCACCTTCGTCATCTTCTTCGTGCTTTCGCCCGACCCGGCGGTGCAGATCTGCGGCAAGAACTGCACGCCCGAGGCGATCGACCAGATCCGCGCGAACATCGGCATCGACCAGCCGTTCTGGACCCAGTTCTGGACGTTCCTGACCGCGCTCTTCGCGGGCCGCACGTACGGGACGGGACCGAACGCGATCGACTGCGCCGCACCGTGCCTGGGCTACTCGTTCCAGTCGAGCCAGGCCGTGACGGACATGATCGTGCAGCGCCTGCCCGTCTCCGCCACCGTCGCCGTCGGGGCCGCCGTGCTCTGGCTCCTCGCGGGCGTCGCCGGAGGCCTGCTCAGCGCCGTGAAGGAAGGCAAGTTCGCCGACCGCTTCATCGCGGGCCTGACGCTCACCGGCATGTCGATCCCCAACTACGTGCTGGCGCTCTCGCTCCAGTTCCTCCTCGTCGTGACGCTCGGCTGGCTGCCGTTCCCGCACGCCGTCGCGTTCACCGAGGACCCGCTCCAGTGGTTCCAGAACTTCCTGATGCCCTGGATCGTGCTCGCCATCGGCATGGCGGCCGTCTACACCAGACTCACGCGCGCGAACGTCATCGAGACGCTGCAGGAGAACTACGTGCGCACCGCCCGCGCCAAGGGGCTCAGCCCCGGACTCATATGGCGGCGGCACGCCCTGCGCCCGGCGCTCACGCCGATCGTCACGATCTTCGGCATGGACTTCGCCGGGCTCCTCGGCGGCGCCCTCATCACCGAGACCGTGTTCGGGCTCAACGGCATCGGCAAGATGGCCGCCGACTCGATCACCAAGAACGACCAGCCGGTCATCATGGGCGTCACGCTGCTCGCGGCCTTCCTGGTCGTCGTCGGCAACATGGTCGTCGACCTGCTCTACACCGCCATCGACCCGCGAGTGCGAGTAGGGAGCTCCGCATGACCACTTCAGACACCCTGCTGCGCGTCCGCGGCCTCACCGTCGGCTTCGGTCCGAACGACGTCGTCAAGAACCTCGACTTCGACCTCGCCAGAGGCGGCGCGCTCGGCATCGTCGGCGAGTCCGGCTCCGGCAAGTCCATGACCAGCCTCGCCATCCTGGGGCTGCTCCCCAAGGGCGCCAAGCGCACCGGCTCCATCGAGTTCGACGGCACCGAACTGACGATGCTGGCCGAGCGCGCGATGCGCTCCGTCCGCGGCGACCGGATCGCGATGATCTTCCAGGACCCGCTGTCCTCGCTCAACCCGTACTACACCGTGGGGACGCAGATCAGCGAGGCCTACCGCTCGCACCGCTCCGGCGTGACCCGCCGCCAGGCCCGCACCGTCGCGATCGAGGCGATGGAGCGCGTCCACATCAGCGACGCCGCGAAACGCGTCGACCACTACCCGCACCAGTTCTCCGGCGGCATGCGCCAGCGCGTCATGATCGCGATGACGCTCAGCATGGACCCCGAACTCATCATCGCCGACGAGCCCACCACTGCCCTCGACGTGACCGTGCAGGCCCAGATCCTCGACCTCCTGGCCGAGATCCGCGCCGACACCGGCGCCGGGCTCATCCTCATCACCCACGACCTCGCCGTCGTCAGCGAGGTCACCGACCACATCGTCGTCATGCGCGACGGCGACCTCGTCGAGCAGGGCCCGGCCGAGCGGATCTTCACCGACCCGCAGGCCCCCTACACCCGGATGCTGCTCGACGCGGTGCCCCGCATCGACGACGAGATCGGGCTGCTCCGCACCATGCCGCACACCGAGGAGGCCCGATGACCGGCGAACCCCTGCTGCGCGCCCGGAACCTGGTCAAGGAGTTCACCGTCTCCGGCGGCGGCCTCCTGGGCCGCGCCGCGAAGTTCCGCGCCGTCGACGACGTCTCGCTCGAGGTGCGCAAAGGCGAGACCCTGGCGCTCGTCGGCGAATCCGGCTCAGGAAAATCCACCACCGCGCGCCTCATCGCGAGGCTCATCGACACCACGAGCGGGACGATCGAGTTCGACGGCCGCGAGGTCCACACGCTCGCCGGGAAGTCCCTGCACGCCTTCCGCAGTGAAGTGCAGATGGTCTTCCAGGACCCGTACTCGTCGCTGAACCCCAAGCACACCGTGGAGCGGATCGTCACCGCGCCGCTCGCCTACCAGCGCCGCCCGATCCCCGGGGGCGCGCGCGTCTTCACCGGCGCGCTGCTCGAACGCGTCGGCCTCGACCCCGACCACGCGACCCGCTTCCCCGCCCAGTTCTCGGGCGGGCAGGCCCAGCGGATCGGCATCGCCCGCGCGC
Organism: Glycomyces sp. NPDC050141; assembly: GCF_055586545.1. NCBI lineage: Bacteria > Bacillati > Actinomycetota > Actinomycetes > Glycomycetales > Glycomycetaceae > Glycomyces > Glycomyces sp. NPDC050141. Next base: position 105,038 of record NZ_JBVJHZ010000015.1, read on the forward strand.
TGGCGGTCTCGCCCAAGCTGATCATCGCCGACGAGGCGGTCTCGGCCCTCGACGTCTCGGTGCAGGCGCAGGTCATCAACCTGCTGCGCCGCCTCCAGGACGAGGAGGGGTTCAGCTACCTGTTCATCGCGCACGACCTCGCGGTGGTGCGGCAGATCGCGACGCGCGTGGCGGTGATGAACGGCGGCCGTATCGTCGAGTCCGGCGACCGCGACGCCGTGTTCGACACGCCGCAGGACGCCTACACCCGCAAGCTCCTCGCGGCCGTGCCGCGCATCCGGCCAGAATGGGACGCCGCACGGAGGCGGAACGAAGCGGCCCGCCGCGAACGAGAGGATGCCGCACTATGAGCGAGTACCAGCTGCCGGGGATCTGGGTGCGCGAGCAGTACGTCCCAGTCCCGCTCGACTGGTGGCGCCCCGAGTCGGGCGCGATCGAGGTCTTCGTGCGCGAGCTCGTCGACCCCGACAGGCGCGGCGACGACCTCCCGCTCCTCACCTACCTCCAGGGCGGCCCCGGCGGGTCGAACCCCCGCCCGCTCGAACCGGGCGGCTGGATCAAGGAGGCGCTGCAGGACTACCGGATCGTCCTCGTCGACCAGCGCGGCACCGGCCGCAGCACCCCGCTCGACGCCCAGATCCTCTCCGAAATGGACGCCGAGTCTGGTGCGGACTACCTGGCGCACTTCAGGGCCGACTCGATCGTCCGCGACCTCGAACACGTCCGCACTGCCGTCTACAACGGACGGAAATGGGCCACCCTCGCGCAGAGCTACGGCGGCTGGCTCACCCTCGCCTACCTCTCGCACGCGCCCGAGGCCCTCGCCGCCGCGTACGTGTGCGGCGGCATCCCCGGCAACCCGATGAGCGCCGACGAGGTCTACCGCCGCACCTTCGACCGCGTCGCCGCCAAGACCGCCGAGTACTACCGCCGCTACCCGCACGACGTCGACCAGGTCGCGAGGATCGCCGACCGCCTTGCGGCAGATCCCGTCCTGCTCCCGGACGGCGACGTGCTCACCGTGCGCCGCTTCCAGTCCCTCGGCATCGACTTCGGCATGAAACCCGGCTTCGAACGCATGCACTGGCTCGTCGAAGACGCCTTCATCAGGGGCGACCGCCTCTCCGAAGGCTTCCTCGCAGGCGTCCTCGCCCGCACCTCCTCCGCCGGGAACCCGCTCTTCTGGACCCTCCAGGAGTCCATCTACGGCGACGGCCCCAACGGCCCCACCGCCTGGGCCGCCCAGCGCGAACGCGATCGCCGCCCTGAGTTCGACGAGGGCCGCAGGCCCCTCCCGTTCACCGGCGAGATGGCCTTCCCGTGGATGTTCGAGGAGGTCCGGCTCCTCAAGGGCTTCGCACCCGCCGTCCACGCCCTCGCCGCCCGCGAGGAGTGGAGCCCGGTCCTGGACCCCGAACGCCTCGCCGCCAACACCGTCCCGGTCGCGGCGGCCGTCTACTTCGACGACATGTTCGTCGACTCCGGACTGCAACTCGACACCCTGCGCGGCCTCGGCAACGCCCAGGCCTGGGTCACCAACGAATACGAACACGACGGCATCGGCGCCGAGCGGGTCTTCGCCCGCCTGCGCGAACTGGTGCGCGACCGAGGAGGAGAACAGCGATGACCGAAGCAAGGCCGCCCCACGCGGGCACCCGCAGCCCCAGGATCGCCGAGATCAAGGCGTTCACCGACTTCATCGCCACCGGCTGGGACACCACCCCCGTCCCCGCGAACCCCGTCGCGGGCGCCGCCGAGGCCGCCGCCGACCACCGGCGCCGCCTCAGCGAACGCCTCCCCGGCGAGTCCATAGCGGTCCACTCCGGCACCGCGCCGACCCGCAACGACGACAACGAGTACGCCTTCCGGCCCGACAGCGACTTCGTGTGGCTCACCGGATGCCAGGCCGAGGACGCCGTCCTCGTCATGACCCCGCGCCCCGGCGGCCACGACGCCCGCCTCTATCTCCCGCCGCCCTTCCGCCCCGGCGAGAACGGGTTCTTCCGCGACATGAACCACGGCGAGCTCTGGGTCGGCGCCTCACCCGGCCTGGAGGCCTGGGCCGAAGCCCTCCAGGTCGACGTCCAGCCCCTCAACACCCTCGCCGACCTGGACGTCAAGGGCGCGTTGACGATCCAGACCGCCGACCCGGCCTTCACCACCGAACACGGCCTCGAACCTTCCAAAGACCTCGACCGGCACCTCTCCGTCCTCCGCATGGTCAAGGACGCGTGGGAGATCGGCCAGATGCGCCTCGCCGTCGACACCACCGTCACCGGCTTCGCCGCCGTCGCCCGCGAGATCCCGCGCGCCGTCAGCGAAGGCCTCGGCGAGCGCTGGCTCCAAGGCACCTTCGACCGCCACGCCCGCACCCACGGCAACGGGGTCGGCTACACCACCATCGTCGGCTCCGGCCGCAACGCCCCCATCCTCCACTGGACCCGCTGCGACGGACCCGTCCTCCCCGACGCCACCCTGCTCCTCGACATGGGCGTCGAGGCCAAGAGCCTCTACACCGCCGACGTCACCCGCACCCTCCCCGCCAGCGGCACCTTCAGCGACCAGCAGCGCGAAGTCCACGACCTCGTAGAGCAGGCCCACCGCGCCGGCATGGCCCAGATCCGCCCCGGCGTCGAATACCTCGACTTCCACTACGCCGCAATGGAGGTCATCGCCCAGGGCCTCCACGACTGGGGCCTCCTCCAGGTCTCCGTCGACGAAGCGCTCTCCCCGCAGGGCCAGCAGTTCCGCCGCTACCTCGCGTGCGGCATCGGCCACCACCTCGGCCTCGACGTCCACGACTGCGGCCACGCCGAATACGAGGAGTACGCGGGAGCGCCCCTCGAACCCGGCGTCGTCATGACCGTCGAACCCGGCCTCTACTTCCACGCCAACGACCTCACGGTCCCGCCCGAACTGCGCGGCATCGGCGTGCGCCTCGAAGACGACCTCCTCGTCACCGCCGACGGCGCCGAAGTCCTCTCCGGCGCCCTCCCCATCGACGCCGCGGGCGTCGAAGCCTGGACGCAGGCCCGCCTGCAGGAAACCCCATGACCGCACCCGCCCTGCGGCCCTTCCCGCTCGGCGCGGTCCGCATCGGCGACGCGAGCGTCTTCGCCCGCGCCCGCGACGAGATGCTGCACCTCGCCCGCGTCTACCCCGTCGACCGCCTCCTCGCCGTCTTCCGCCGCAACGCCGGACTCGACACGCGCGGCGCCGAACCCCCCGGCAACTGGGAGGACTTCGGCCACCCGGACGAAGAGGCCTGGGGCGAGGCCGACTACCCCGGCCGCGAGCACGCCCCCACCGCGAACCTCCTGCGCGGCCACTACGCCGGGCACTTCCTCTCCATGCTCGCCCTCGCGGCCGCAGGCGAACGCGACCCGGTCCTGAAAGCCAAAGTGGACGGCTTCGTCATGGGCCTGGGCGAAGTCCAGGCCGCGCTGGCCTCCACGGGCCGTTACTCCCACCCGGGTTTCCTTGCGGCCTACGGCGAATGGCAGTTCTCCCGCCTGGAGGAGTACGCACCCTACGGCGAGATCTGGGCGCCCTACTACACCTGCCACAAGCTCATGGCCGGGCTGCTGGACGCCCACGAGCACACCGGCAACAAGCAGGCGCTCCCCATCGCCATCGCGATGGGCCACTGGGTCCACCAGCGCCTGGTGCGCCTCGAACCCGAACGCCGCCAGCGCATGTGGTCGCTGTACATCGCGGGGGAGTTCGGCGGCATGAACGAGACCATGGCCCGCCTCGCGGCAGTGGCCCGCGTGCCGCTGTTCCTGGAGACCGCCGCGTTCTTCGACCAGGAGAACGTCCTCGAAGCGGGCGCCTCGGGCACCGACATCCTCACGGACATGCACGCCAACCAGCACCTGCCGCAGCTCATCGGCTACGTCGATGAATATGAGCAGACCGGTGAGGCCCGCTACCTCGAAGCGGCGCAAGGTATCTGGGCGCAGATCGTGCCCGGCCGCATGTACGCGCACGGCGGCACCGGCGAGAGCGAGCTGTGGGGCCCGCCGGGCACCGTGGCCGGGGACACGGGCCACCGCAACGCCGAGACCTGCGCGGCCTACAACCTGCTGAAACTCGCCCGCAGGCTCTTCGCGCACACTCTCGATCCGGCCTATATGGACTACTATGAGCGCACGGTCCTCAACCACGTCCTCGGCTCGCGCCGCGCGGTCAGGTCCGACACCAGCCCCGAAGTCACGTACATGTTCCCGGTGCACGCGGGCGCGTTCCGCGAGTACGGCAACACCGGCACCTGCTGCGGCGGCACCGGCCTGGAGAACCACGTCAAGTACCAGGACACGGTCTACTTCCACGGTCCCGACGGCCTCTACGTGAACCTGCCGTTCGACTCCGATCTCGACTGGGCCGAGGCCGGGCTCAGCGTCCGATTGCGCTCCGGCTACCCGCTGGGGGAGGGCCTCACGCTCCTCTTCGAGGGCGCCTCGACCGAGCCGCGCACGATCCACCTCCGCGTCCCCTCATGGGCCGCAGGCGATCGCGAACTGCGCCTCAACGGCAGAGCCGTCAGCGCGGACCTCGTCCCGGGGGAGTACGCGAGCGTCACCCGCGCCTGGAAATCCGGCGACGTCCTCCACCTCACCACCCCGGTGCGGCTCCGCGCCGAACCGGCGGTCGACGACTCGCGCCAGCGCGCGCTCTTCCTCGGCCCGACCCTCCTCCTCGCCCGCTCGGAGCTGACAACGGCGCTCCCGTTCGACCCAGAGTCGATCAACGACACGGCCGGACTGCTCGCCGACCTCGCCGCGAACGGCACCGTGGTCCTCGACGGCACCGAGTTCGAGCCGTGCTGGTCGGGCCTGGACACGAAGTACCACATGTACGTCCGCACCCGCGAACCCGAGATCGCCCTCAGCGCCGCCACGCCCGTCGCGATCGAGATCCTGGGCGAACCGGCCCCGTCCGGCTGGTACACGACCGCGCCAAAGGTCCGCCTCCGCACGCTCGAAGACGCGGCCGTGCACCTCGAACTCCGCATCGGCGCAGGCGACTGGCAGCCCTACACCGCGCCCGTCACCATCGAAACCGAAGGGGTGCAGTACATCGAGGCCCGGGCCCACGGCAGCGACGGCACCTTCGCGACCACCGGCCGCGAACTCAGCATCGACACGGCCCCGCCGGTCTCCCGCGCCACTGTGAAGGAACTCGGGTCGAGCTGGGAGATCACCCTCCACGCGGACGACGGGGTCTCGGGCGTCGAACGGATTCAGTGGGAGGGCCCGGGCACGTTCTGGGGCACCTTCCAAGAGGCGTTCGTGCGCGCGATCGGCCCCGAACCGCAGGTCATCGAGTACGCCGCGACCGACCGCGCGGGCAACGAGGAACCGCGCAGGCGCCTCGTGATCCCCGGGAAGGACGGCCCGCGATGAGGGACCGCCGCCTCGAACCCGGCGAGAGCCTGCGCGTGCGCGTGGGCCGGATGCTCTCGCTCGCGATCATCTCCGGCGAACTCGCGCCCGGCACGCTGCTCACCGTCCCGCGAACGGCCGAGCGGTTCGCGGTCTCGGCGACCCCGGTCCGGGAGGCGATGCTCGACCTGGAGAAGCGCGGCTTCGTGGAGACGGTGCGCAACAAGGGCTTCCGCGTCACCGCAGTGAGCGACGAGCTCCTCCAGGACCTCGTCGAGATCCGGCTGCTCCTCGAACCGCCAGCGATGGCCCGCCTCGCCGGGGCCTTCCCGGCCGACCGCCTCGCGGACTTCCGGGCCCAGGCTGACGCGATCGTCGAAGGTGCCCGCACCGGGGACCTGCCCGCCTACCTCCTCGCCGACCAGCGGTTCCACCTCGAACTCACCGCGCTGCTCGGCAACGACGTCCTCGTGGAGACCATCGCGGACCTCCGCGAGCGCACCCGCCTCGTCGGTCTCGTCTCGATGGTCGAGTCCAGCCGCCTCCACACCTCCGCCGACGAGCACCACCGCCTCCTCGACCACCTCGCCGCAGGGGACGCCGACGCCGCCGAAACCCTGATGCGCCAGCACATCCGCCACGCCATCGGCTGGTGGGCGGGCCGGGCCGAAGAGCCGAGGCCGCGCGCCGACTAGATCCATATACTTGACTACGTAAATAAAATATCGCTACGCTCATCGGGAGCGCTCCCGAAAGGACGTTGCGATATGCGAAGCACTCGAAACAGGCGGCTGGCCCTCACCACCGCCGCGGTCGCGGCCCTCAGCGCGGGAGCGCTGACGATCGCGACCGCCAACCAAGCCCAAGCCGAAGACGGCTGCGAAGTCCAGTACAACGTGGTCAGCAGCTGGGGCAGCGGCTTCCAGGCCAATGTCTCCATCACCGCCGCCGAGCCCGTCAACGGCTGGGACCTCACCTGGGACTTCCCGGCAGGAACCCAGGTCACCAGCGCATGGAACGTCGGCTGGACCCAGTCCGGCACCGCCTTCACCGGCGCCGACGTCGGCTGGAACGCCGCCGTCGCCTCCGGCCAGACCCGCGAGGTCTTCGGCTTCATCGGCTCCGGCAGCACCGCCGCCCCGCAGAACATCAGGATCAACGGCGACCTCTGCGACGGCCAGGTCGACCCCACCAACCCGCCCACCAGCCCCACCGCGACCCCCACCCAGGAACCGCCCGGCGAGGCCGTCAAGATCATGCCCCTCGGCGACTCCATCACCGGCAGCCCCGGCTGCTGGCGCGGCAACCTCTGGGACCTCCTCGACCAGGCCGGCCACGAAGTCGACTTCGTCGGCTCCCTCTCCCAGGCCTGCAACCCGACCGGCTCGGACCCCGACCACGAAGGCCACGGCGGCTTCCAGGTCACCCAGTCCGTCGCCAACGGCAACGTCCGCTCCTGGCTGGAGCTGAACACCCCGGACGTGCTCATGATGCACTTCGCGACCAACGACGTCTGGTCCTCGATCCCGCCGGCCCAGATCCTCGCGGCCTACACCCAGATCGTCGCCGACCTGCGCGAACTCAACCCCGATGCGGTCATCCTCGTCGCCCAGATCATCCCGCTCGAACCCGCGGACTGCGACGCCTGTCCGCAGCGCGCGATCGACTTCAACGCCGCCATCCCCGCCTGGGCCGCCGGGCAGACCACCACCGCCTCGCCGGTGATCGTGGTCGACCAGTGGACCGGCTTCGACACCACCGTCGACACCTACGACGGGGTCCACCCCGACGAGGACGGCTACGTCAAACTCGCCGCCAACTGGTTCGAAGCCCTCGACCCCATCCTTTCCTGACCAGTCCCGGGGGGGGGGGGGAGGGGGGGGGGGGGGGGGCAGTCCCTTTGGTGCGACCCCTCCCCCTTCTCCTCGGGGGAGGCTAGCCCCAGACTTCCGCTAGGGTCCTTTTCTCCCTAAGGGGGGGGGGAGGGAAGAA